>CAJVYU010000019.1 GCA_913009735.1 uncultured Fidelibacterota bacterium | reverse complement strand
CACCGAGATCTACACTCGTTCCCTACACGACGCTCTTCCGATCTGTTATTTGGAATTGGACACTATAACAAAATGTCCTGTCTGTGCTTATCAAATTAAAAAAATTGCTTTTTATGCAAATTTTCATGAGTCTAATCAAAGCAAAAAAGCGAAATGGCTGCGCCTTTGGCTCAGACATTGCTTGAGCAAGGAAACTGATTATATTTTCCAGGTGCTTAAAGAAGTAAAAGACAAAAATGGAGAAGTAGTGGCAAGTGTTGATAGGGAGAGTGATGTTGAAGCCATAACAAGTGAATATCTAAAAAAAGATGCACCCTTAGCAAAACATATCGGTTCAAGCGAAGGAGTGAAATTCTACAAAAAAACCATAGCTGACTGGTATTTGAGAAGGTACAACGGGAAAGAAGCAAAAGAGATATTGAATTTCGGTTCTTTTGACTGCAGTGATAAGTTCAAGCTATTTTATCCTCGTCTGTTGGTAGCGATAATCATAGGGCTTTTAGCAATAATAACGGGACAAGAGGGGTGGGACCTGCCACATAAACTTGCTGATAGAATAGGCTATTTTGGATTAGATTGTGTCGGCATATTATTTCTGGCAATTTCAATAGCCCAATTTGATAATTCCAGGCCTTCAACTTCATAAAATTCTTTTACTACAGACATAAAAATGCCGGTAGAACAACCTATATCAAGTAATTTCCCTGATGATTTGTACTTTTTAAGTTTTTTGATTACTTTTTTAAATGTACATCGGTATTGATTTTCATGAGATAGATAGCTTTCATCAGTTGCATTTTTATATTCTTTCCAAATATTTTTATGACGTGGTGATGCAAAATGATGTGTACATACTTTACATTTAACTATCTGATAACTTAAATTGTGTTTAGGCGAAAAATTATATCCAAATTCAGGTAAATTTTCATTTAATGTATCCGGATAAACTATTTGAAATTTATTACTATCACAAATGGGACAGTTAAAATGATTTTTTTCATTTGTCGAAGGGAATCGCGACCGGGTTTGTCCGGAATCTGGATACTTTGGTACCCGAAGTTCTTACAAATTTCGGAGATGATACTTCCCCGTGTTGAACGACTGCTAATGACGCAAGCATCTGAACCTTCCAGCAAGGGGAATATTGGTACATATTTTCCATGCCAAAAGCAAATTAGAAAATGTTTTTCTTTTGCATGAAACTGCTCGAGGTGCTCGAGGCCTTCAATATGAATTTGCCAAGTCAGGCGTAACAGACGCAAAAGCCATGCAAAGGTCATACCCCTAATTTTAACTGTTATACTGTTGTTTTCCATCCCTGTAATATCCTTCTTCACTAGCATCACTGACGAGACTTACAATTAATATTATTTCATAGTTAGCCATCATCCCCTGTTTGCTTCATTCAATGATTAATAAAAGATGATGTTCCGCCGACGGATAAAACCACCTTTTTCCAAATGAAATCGTGTAGTTTATCCTAATTCGACCGTCATGGAAAATCTTCATGTGCGTATCCTTGATCTGAAACTGAGGGATCGCGCACACAATTGGAGAATCCATACCCAATGCGTCAATCACCTAAAGTGCAATCTTTCTGAAACTTCCGGCACATCCGGTGTATAGTATCAAACGGTTACAGCGGAATTAAAATTAGCATCACGAAAATGTTGTCCATTGTTGTTTCAAATTAGCTGCATAACTCACATTTAATTTTCTATTTTAAAAGCCATATTTTCTAATTTCAACGATCCAAATTAAATCACACATTTATAATAATAATATAACATATTAAAATACTTAACTCTAACGTAAAAGCGACTAAAAGATTTTAAAAAACGAACAACTGGAAATATAAAAAACTGAATAAATTGAGAGCAACAACGCAAAAATAACTTAAATTAAATTCATCTAAAACCTAATAAGTTTCCCTGTTTTAACTAACTTTAAAACATTCCCTTATAGAGAAACACCTTATTAAGATGATACATAAAATCAAATACCCAATTATATTGATTTTAATAACACAAATTGTTTTCAGTCAAAACATCTTAAAATCTATTGTAAAAGATGAAAACACAGGTTTTCCACTTACAGGTGTAAATATTTTTATCAAACCTATTGATACGGGCGGAACAACAGATACTACTGGGTTCGCTAAAATTTTAAACATTCCCGATGGAACATTTACAATAATCTTTTCCTATATTGGGTATTCATCTTATGAGTTGCAACTATCCTTCCCTTTGCAAAATCCAAATGAAGTAATAGCGATTTTATTAACACCTGTCACGTTAAAATTAACGGGTATTACGGTTACTATAACACGAACTAATAATAGAATCGAGGATTCACCAGTGCGTGTGGAAGTATTGGGTAGGGAAGAAGTGGATGAAGAAATAGCAATAAGACCTGGAAATATTTCCAAACTATTAGGTGAAACATCGGGCATTCAAATACAGCAAACTTCTGCAACATCCGGTAATGTAAGTTTCCGTTTACAGGGCTTACCCGGTAAGTACACACAATTACTAAAAGATGGCTTTCCGATTTATAGCGGGTTTTCATCAGGACTAAGTCTATTGCAAATTCCACCACTTGACTTAGAGCAGGTAGAGGTGATTAAAGGATCATCATCTTCTCTTTATGGCGGGGATGCTATTGCAGGAATTGTTAATCTTGTTTCAAAAACTCCCAATAAATCACCGGAATGGACTGTCTTGCTTAATCAAACACATAAAGGCGGAAGAGATATTGGTACGTATTATTCCAAACGAAATGATAAGGTCGGGATTGCCCTTCTTGCGAGTATGAGCGAACAAAAAGCTTTTGATGTAAATAATGATAACTTTACTGATATACCACAATTCAATCAATTTACATTTAACCCCAAGATATTTTTTTACTTTAATAATGGCACTTCTTTAATTGGGAATATAATGTCATCCTTCGAGAATCGTGAGGGAGGTGATATTATTGCCATCGAAAAAACATCCGATTCACTACATACATTTATTGAAAATAACAAAACTAATAGACTTACGTCTCAGCTCAAATTTGAAAAGAAATTTCCACTAGGAAATGTTCTAACTTTAAAAAATAGTATGAATTATTATAAACGTGATTTTTCAAAAAATTCATTCAACATTAACGGAACTCAATTATCAAGTTATTCAGAATTCTCATATTTAATGCAAAAGGCTCTACACAACACAGTTGTTGGATTAAGTTTTATTACCGATAACTTTAAGCAAGATAACAACAGGTATGGATCAGTTATGGATAACTCTTTTTTTACAGCGGGGGTATTTATACAAGACGACTGGAATATTAATAACAAGTATACGTTGCAAACAGGTGTACGTGCTGATTATCATAATGAATATGGTTTCTTCATTTTACCACGCATTTCTGTTTTATATAAACTCTCAAATAGATTTTACATCCGAACCGGAGGTGGCTTTGGTTATAAAACACCAACGATATTTATCGACGAAGTGGTATCGAAGTCCTATGATGTAGTATTGCCTATTCCGTTGACAGTTAAATCAGAATCTTCACAAAGCGAAACCATCGATATTAATTATAATACCGTTATTTTCAATGATATTAGTTTTACTATAAATCAAGCTTTTTATTATACACAATTGTTCCATGCCGTAATACCAGAGTCCGACTCCTTATCCAATGGAATTTTAGTCTATGAAAATGCAAGCGGATTAATTGTAACAAAAGGTTATGATACCAATGTACATATTACACGTGATGAACTTGGTTTATTTGTTGATTATAGCTTCACACATGCTCAAAAGGATTATGATTCAAACAAATCTAATTTGGAGTTAACACCGGCACATAAATTAAATATTACATTTACCTTTGAAGAAGAAGATAGTTGGCGAACAGGTATCGAAGCCTTTTATACGGGAAGACAATATTTAATTGACCGGAGTCAAACACGTGATTATTGGACATTCGGCATAATGGTAGAAAAAATATTTAGACATTTATCAGTAATTGGTAATGTTGAAAATGTCTTTGATGTACGACAAACAAAATTTGAAGACGTAGTAATTCCTCCCTACGATAATCCTACATTTAGAGAATTATGGGCACCTTTAGATGGCATTGTTGCCAATATTGCCCTGAAAATACAATTATAAATTGTAACTTAATCAAGTTTATTAACAAACCAGCTTAATATCGCAATTTCGATTTATGGAATTCTGCTGCCAATGAAACTTAGAGAGGTAGTTGGGGGGGGGCGGGGCTTATCACCCCAATAGACAGGAATAACGTATTACAGGGCGTACGGTTACAGGATTAATAACTCGGAAGGATCCAGTCCTTATCATTTCAAGCGTTTTCTGACACATAATATTTAATTCTTTGGCTACGCTTTTTGGTGTCATGAGTCGCTGATACTTATTAAACGGTATCCCGTTTGTGTCCCACTTTATATGTGTTTTTAAATTTCCTTTAAAATCTTATTCCCATTAAAAGTATAAACTTTCATTACTTTTGAATCGAGTTAAGAACTTTCTTGTAATGTCCTGTGTTTTATCTTTTCCAATTGTGATGGGATATACAGGTTGATAACTATACAATGGACAGCGATTATAAAAACGCTATTTCCTACGCAACACCGATAGGGCGATCATCCATTGAGCGATGAAATAAGTACTCAAATTTAGAGCTCTTGCGATTTCGAAAGATTCACGAAATTTATTCAGCGCAAGTACAGAATCAGAAAATATGAATAGAACAGCTCCCACGAATGCTAGACACGTGAATGTATTTTTTGAAAGATTCCATTGCTCAAATGCCTGCCACCCCATGATGAGAATTACTGCTACGTAAACCAGCACCGGCAACGTCATTGCTTCCAGATATGGGAAAAGAATCATATAAATCATTGTACCATAAAGCAGGAATGGAAGCCCAGTCAATGACAGTTTGATGCGACGGCCTGTTGTAAAAGCGAATATGTAAAAAAGGTGAGCAATCAGAAAACTGACAAGACCGGCAATAAATTGATCCGATGGCAGCATAAGAAACACATCTCCTCCCAGAGAAAATAATAAACCAAACAAAATTGCAATACTGTATTTTGAAAATTTTCTTCGAATGGATAAAAAAGCAATGAGAAATATAGATGTTGTTGTCAATGGTTTGAATATATAGATGTAAATAGGGAAGCCGAGGTATTCTGCCCGGATGGTGATGAAAGCAGAAATGACGGCTAAACATGTAAAAATGATTCGTATTGTTTTTATAGTTTGCACCAAAATTCTTTTGATAATGATATTTTTAGATTTTCAAAGGGAGTATAGATAACTGTTTCTGTTTCTATTAACAATTAGATAGACAAAATAAAATCAATATCCCAAGAAAAAACAAGGGTAATATTAGAATAATTGTCTGTTGTAAACCTTTTTGGACACTTTTGTATTTGAGTTAAGAGAGTATTTTGATACGCCATTTCATATAAATTAAGCTGTACAGACTAATAAAATGTAATGCTTTCTTGTCATGTCCAGCGTTTTTCTTTTAACGCTGCAATAGGCTAAACAAGGTGAATTATTTACACCGGATTTAATTTTCAGGAGGAATAGCTATATGTTTAACTGTTATCAATTAAGTATGTTTCTGTCTATGAAAATAAGATCAGCATCCAGAAAGGACTGAAGGCAAGAGCCATCATTAATATGGATATGATCGAGTTATTATTTAGTCGGTCTATTTTATTTTGTCGTTTTATTCCTTATCGTTTATTAACATATACAAACGACAATTCAAACATCATGCCAAAAGAATATGAAATCCTGTAAGCTTATTAATATATGTAGTTACAGATGCTAAATGTATAAGAAACGGGAAAGCGATATCATACAAAATTAATATGAATATATAATATTGATATGGGTAAAGAGACCCGATAAAATGGGAAATCAGCGACACGAATTAGTGGCTCCCGTCTACTTTCGACAAATCTGAATACGGTGGACAGACGGGCAGGGAACCCTGCGGCCGGCAGGGAGCCAGCACTTTAAAAGATTTAAAAAGCAAAATCCCCGCAAATAAACATATACAGGGATTTAGGTAGTGGCTCGGGCCGGAATCGAACCAGCGACACAAGGATTTTCAGTCCTCTGCTCTACCGACTGAGCTACCAAGCCACAATTTTAATAATCAATCATGTCCCGGTAGCGAAGTCGGAGACTGCCTGTCCGCCTGCCTGCCGTAGGCATGGCCATTGGCGGAAGCTACCGAGCCACATTAATTGCTTAAAAAAAGCCGCTGAAATTACCGGCGTTTAGATCCTTTTGCAAATGCAAACTCATCAATATTAAAGTCCTTGCTGATTGAAGTCTGCACTACTATTTTCCCCGGCATTTTTTGAAGACAAATGAAAATAATACTCGCATCACATAATCCACATAAAGTGGAAGAAATGAAATCAGTTCTCCGGGATTTATCCGTTGAGATTATTACGCTGGATGATTATCCTGAAGTGGGAGATATTAAAGAAACAGGTGAAACGCTGAAAGAAAACGCTTTATTAAAAGCGAGAACTGTAAACCGGTTAACCGGACTTCCGGCAATCGGTGATGACACCGGCTTGGAAGTCGATTCTCTTAACGGTGGTCCGGGTGTATATTCTGCCCGTTATGCAGGGGAAGATGCCACCTATGAGGATAATGTAAATAAACTCCTCACGGAAATGTCAGATATTAGTAAAAATAAACGTACTGCCAGATTCCGAACGGTTGCTGCGTTTGTAGATGGGGAAACAGAATTGACATCAGAGGGAAAAATAGAAGGAATGATAACGTTTGAGCCCAAAGGCAAATCCGGATTTGGATATGATCCATTGTTTTTTATATTGGAAATGAATTGTACATTCGCGGAACTTTCTACAGAGGTAAAGAATAAAATCAGTCATCGTGGACACGCATTACAAAATCTTCATAAACAACTGTCTGCTTATTGGAGCAGTAAATTATAATTATGGAGTATAGTTTATAGACCTACCGCTATCGGATTGATCCCCGTGAATCGGGGATAATAAAACCGAAACAACAAAAGAGGAGAACCCCTTTGAGAAAAGGGTACGCGGTCATCATTGTGCTATTTATGACCATTTCGGCAAATTTTGCTCAGAATGGTCAACAGGATACGCTCGTCCTTAAGTTGCCTGAAAGCTATTATCCAATCTCTGATTTTGTTTCACCGGCATTTCCAAATATACCCAAACCCTTAAGCCTTCTATCTGATACGCTTACGAAACCACTGGGCTGGATAAAAACCGATTTTATCCAACATGATATCGAAGTTTATATTGACCGAGATTGGAAATATATCACTCTGACAGAATTTATTGAGGATGAGATTTTCAGGATTCCGTTTACAGCGCCTATGGAATGGTATTTTCAACATATGATTAAAATAAAGCGTCAAATTGTTTTTACTGAAAAAATGACTTTGGGAGTCGAAGAAAGTCAGACAAAATCACGACGCGGCAGTAAGGGTATTACAATAGATTTAGTGGATATGGGTGCACTGGGGACAGCATCATTACGAGTCCGCGGTAACATTAATATTGCCGGGAAAATGGTATTTCAGGATCAGGAACTGATCCGCTCCAGTTTGCAGGAATCGCAAAATACCCATCTCGAATTTGATCAAAAACAGAATTTAAATGTTGAAGGGAAAATTGGCGACCGTATCACTGTATTAATGGACAATGATTCTGAACGGGATTTTGATTGGGAAAATAATATTCGTATTTCCTATGAGGGTGCGGAAGATGATATTATTCAGAAAATTGATGCAGGAAATATTTCACTTTCATTACCGTCAACGCAGTTTGTGACATTTTCCGGCCAAAATAAAGGTCTGTTTGGCATGAAGGCAGTGTCCAAATTTGGGCCTATAGATATCACCACCATTGCCTCCATTGAAAAAACAAAAAAAGAGGTCAAAACATATGAAGGAACTGATAAAGCTGAAAGTTTTCGCTTGCAGGATTATGATTATATAAAAAATAAATATTTCTTTATTAATGAAATGTACCGAAATGGTATCGGAAATCTATCTACGGAATATAATGGACAATCCAAGACCATAGATACTATTCCACCGTTTTATCCTTTAAACGATATAGGACAACATTATTTAGGGAACTATGCAATCCTCAATTTTGAATTATACCTCATGGATAATTCACCGGGCCCTAATACAGTCCCCGGGACTGCTTTTGTGGATATCAATAATCCGTCCGACAACGATCGTGAAAATGTCAACTTTAAACGGTTGGAAAATAATACTGATTATACGTTGGATAGTGATCTTGGTTACATACGCATGAAAAATACTTCAACAGATAACTTATTGGCGACTCATTATTTAATTGTAAAGGTAGACAAGAATAATAGGGCAGTTGTTCTCGACACGGTTTTGGCGGTGGGGCATGGTGTTTCCGAAAGCGATTCTACCTTAGCATTGCAAATGATTAAACCGGAGAACTTAACTCCAGATCATGATTTATGGGATCTCATGTTTAAAAATGTGTATTCATTGAGAGCACAAAATATTAATAAAGATGGATTTGAGATAAAAATCTGGAATACCATCATGTCCCCGGATAAAGAATCGGATCCAAACGCAGTCGCTTATATCACTCATTTTGGTTTGGATATTGTGGATGCGACGAATGCGCCAAACAGTGACAATATCATTGATATGGACAATGGATATATTGTGAGTATTAGTAATGGTGAATTGTTTTTTCCCATGTTTCTTCCATTTGCCCCTGATTCCATTGAAGGCGGAAATAAAAAACCGGAATTAAAAGAAGTCCTTGGAGAAGGGAAAATGTATACATCTACTATTATGAGTGAAATCACCCAGGATAAACATTGGGAAATTGAAGTTATGTATAAAAATAAATCAGCCAGCATCAATTTAGGGTTCATGATTGTTGAGGGAAGCGACCAGGTGTTTTTAGACGGGGTTGAATTGAAACGCGGAAAAGATTATCAAGTAGATTATTTTACAGGGACGCTTGTTCTAGGTAGTGATTTGGACCCAAATGGTGAACTCAAGATTCTATATGAAAAACACGAATTAGTATCTTTTGATAAGAAAACAATTGTGGGAACCCGAGCGCAAATGAATCTTGGGAAAAATTCATTCCTCGGAGCTACGGCACTTTACTATAATCAATCGATCATTAATGAAAAAGTGGAAGTCGGTTATGAACCCATGCGTAATTTCATTTGGGATTTGAACGGCCGTTATCAATTTGACTTTGATGGATTGACCCGGGCTCTGGATCGTTTACCCATTATTGAAACGGAAAAAATATCCACATTTTCAATTGAAGGAGAAATAGCTCAAGTGCTTCCGAATCCGAATCCCCTTAATAATCCTGCCACGGGTGATCCGAATGGCATTGCGTTTATTGATGATTTTGAAGGCGCCAAGAGAACCACATCCATTCCAATCCAGAGACGGTATTGGAAGGAAGGATCTGCGCCGGTTATTCCTGAATTTGACCAATTTTATTCCCAGCGTAATCGAGCCAAATTGATTTGGTATAACCCCTATATACAAATCAGGACAAAAGAAATCTGGCCAAATCAATCCACATCCATTCGAGCTCAAAATGAAACGACGGATATCTTAAGATTAAAATTTCGTCCACGAGAATTACAGGAAGGATTACCTCAGGATTCCGTTTGGGCAACTATTACTTCACCGCTGTATTCAGGGGATTATGATCAAACACAGACAAAATTTTTTGAAATATGGCTCTATGGTGAAAAAGGAAAAATGACCATTGACCTCGGACGTGTCAGTGAAGACAGAAACGGTGACGGCTTACTGAATACAGAAGATGAAAAAAAAGCTAATATGAGTGGTGATGATATTTTACAGGACAATGAAGACATTGGATTGGATGGATGTACGGATGAATATGAAGACGGCTGGGGCGGCTGTATTGATACATTTTATGTGGATGTAGTGGGTAACCCTCAATGGGCTGATCTTGTATACACAGGAACGGACAGAAACCTGGAAGACCCCAATGGAGATAACTGGTCATATACGGAGGGCAGTTCAAATTATTCTTATATTAATGGAACTGAAAATAATGCCCGTGATGGAGGGAGATATCCTGATACGGAAAGTTTGGACCGTTCAAATGAACTCATTAAAAAGAATGAGTATTTCACAAAATCGTTCTTCCTGTCTGATACGACATATTTAGCCGGTGAAACCAAAAAATCAAATGGATCTTTTACCGGATGGAAATTGTTTCGTATCCCGTTGAATGATTTTGCACGGTTAGATTCTTCTATGAGTAGTAAATGGACAGAAATTCGTCATGTACGCTTGATGGTGTCGGATACCGGAGAAGTAAATATTGGCATTGCAAAAATTGAATTGGTGGGGAATGACTGGCAGGAATTAGGCATTGCTGCGGATACGTCTAACGTATTCAGTAAAGAAAATGCTGACAGTATTTTTGCCGTCACTGTAGTGAATAATGAAGACAATACGAATTATACACCTCCAAAAGGTGTACGAGGGGAATATGACAGAATCAATGATATACGTTCAAAAGAGCAATCACTTGTATTGAAATTCCGGGATTTACCGGCGCATCACAGTGGAGCTGCCATCAAAAGTTTAATGAGAATTTCCGGCGCCAATTACCTTACATACGACAAATTAAAAATGTATGTGTATGGCGAGACGCCAAATCCATGGATTAAAAAAGACGAAACAAACGTGGATTTCTTTCTCCGGTTTGGACAGGGAAAAAATTATTATGAAATCGTTCAACCGGTCTATTCCGGATGGGATGAATCAAGAGGACGTAATTCAATCGAGATAGATTTGAACTGGCTGACGAAACTCAAGCTTCAGGACTCATCCACTGTAAAAAAATATAAGGATTCCGATATTTATGAAATTGTAGACAATGAACGAATATATACATTTACAGATGAAGACGGCATACCAACAGGAAAAATCATAAAAATCAAAGGGAAACCATCCTTATCAAGTATTCAATATTTTACTGTAGGTATTACTAATAACGCAGATGAACCTATTACCGGTGAAATTTGGTTGGATGAAATGCGTTTAAGCGGAGTTAAAAAAGACCGTGGTGTTGCCATGCGGCTATTATCAAAATTCAATTTGGCAGATTTGGTAAGTTCCACATTTTCTTATAGCAGAAAAGATGCCGATTTCCATGTTCTGCAGAAACGGCTGGGGAACAATATCAATACGGAAAATTTCCGTTTAAGCATGAATACCCAAATTCACAAATTTTTACCAAAATCATGGGGCATCAGTATTCCGGTTAATGCATCTATTTCCAGTTCTGTAAGGAAGCCAAAATATTTTCCTGATTCCGATATTTTGGTGGATCAGGACGCCATTCCTGATTCAATCTTGATAAAACAACAGGATATTTCTTTTAGTACATCGTTGGCAAAATCCAGTAAATCAGATAATAAAATTATTAAAGCAACGTTAGATAAAATAAAACCGAGCTTTTCCGCATCGCGATCCAGGGCATCGAATGAATTGAGTTCAGAAATCATTAATGAAAAATATTCGGGGAAGGTAAGTTATAATTATTCATTTGGTCGGGATAATTATATAACACCATTTAAATGGTTGAAAAAAGTTCCATGGCTTGGAACAAAAACGGGAGAAATACAGCTGTATTATACGCCCTCTGCCATCAACGCCGGTATGAATTTCAATGAAACTTTAAAACAAGAAACAAAACGTTTGGGCGGACGTATTGGTGATAAATATACTTTTACTTTAAACAGATCCTTTGGTTTGGATTATAATATGACCAATAAACTGAAAACCAAGTACAAGCGGTCTATGTCGAGTGATATGCAGGATTATCGGGGATACGTATGGACAGCCGTTCAAAATATGGATCCGGGTATCGTCGTTAATATAACAGAAAATTTGAATACGTCATTTAATCCACAAATCTTTACCTGGCTGAAACCAAACATCAGCCATAGTGCGGCATATAGATGGAATAAACCCAGGACCAGTACAATTGATGGTGCAACCATTGGAACCCAGTTACGATTTTCTTCCAGCGTGAGTATTCTTCCGTCACAGATTTTTGAAATGGTTTATAAACCACCCTCAAAGAATACACGTCAAACAAGGGGTCGGAGGAGAGGACGATCAAAAAATAATGAAGTTGAAAAAGAAAAAAAAACAGAACAAAAAGAGATTCCGTTTCTTACAGCATTGCATAAGGTCGTTAAAAAAGTAAATCCAATTAGCTTGACATATACGGAGAATCTGAATCGTACCGGTTATGGAGTACAGGGAGAAGTCCCCACGGGTTATAAGTTTGGCTGGCTTCCTGATCATGGTTTAAATCAAGATGAAAATGTCGGTTCAAACTTGGGTACCTGGGATCATAAGAAGGATTTTTCCGTTCGAACCGGATTGAATCTGACGCGTAATATTTCAATGTCTATTAATTATGCTCAAAAGGTCTCTACGACTATCACCGGTTCAAATATTGAACAACGAACGATGGAGCGCGACTATTTATCATGGGGGGATAAATTGGAAAACGGCCTTCCATTCTTTGGCTGGAGTTTGAGATGGACAGGGGTTGAAAAATGGCCCTTTATTAAAAGAATTGCACGAACGGCCAGCCTGGAACATGCCCTAAGTGGGAGAGATTCCCGATCTTGGCAATTTGAAAATTTGGATATTCCAACGATGCCGCTGTTTACCTTAGGTTCTTTTATTAGTGAATATGAAGACTATCAGCGTACTTCAAGAACGAATATCAGTTTTTCACCACTCATTGGTTTAAACATGAATCTGAAAAAAGGTATTTCGTTTAATATAAGGCATACCCTGTCAAAATCTGTCCAGGATGAATCGAACGGTTTGAATGTTCGGAATGAAAAAAGCTGGACAGCCAGCAGTAATTACAGTCATCGTGGAGGATTTACTATTCCATTGCCAATGATGGATGATTGGCATATTCAAAATACTGTAAACTTTACATTGAATTTTGATATGAATGAAAGTGAGACATTGGGCAGTAGAAATAATGGTGCTGAATTTGGACAGTTGGCGTTCAATTCCGGATGGAAAACTTCTTTACGCATTTCATACTCCTTCAGTTCTCAAATCAGCGGCGGAATCATTTACGAATACAGAGAAACAGATTCAATAACAACCGGTAAGAAAGTGGACCGTGATTTTGGATTTGATGTTAACATTACTATCAGTGGTTAATGTTGGTGAGTAGTGGACGTGTAGCTGGTTTTTGGTAAAAATTATGAAAATGAAAATAAATTGGGTTTTATTATATTTGCTGGTTAGTACCGGTTGTGGGAAAGCAATACCTGAATTTTCAGGCGATCTATCATACACATATTTAGAGAAACAATGTTCTTTTGGTCCCAGGAATCCCGGTTCGGATGGGTATTATGCCTGTATGAATTATTTAATCGATGAATTGAATTCGAAAGCGGATACCGTTTGGACCCAGCCCTTTAAGTATGTTGATCCATATCGAGATGGTGAATATAACTTGTCAAATATTATTGCTCGGTTTAATCCAAATGCAGAAAAGCAAATTTTATTAGGAGCCCACTGGGATACGCGTCCATGGGCAGATAAAGAACTAAATCCCGAAGACCGGAATAAACCTATCATTGGTGCCAACGATGGCGCCAGCGGCGTGGCAGTTTTGTTAGCGTTAGCAGACGTCTTCCATAATCATGATTTAACAGTTGGTATTACTCTCGTATTATTTGATGGTGAAGATTTGGGTATGTCAGGAGAAAGTGAATCTTATGGACAGGGTTCGTTGTTTTTTTCAAAAAACCTGCCAATCCCAAAACCGGATTACGCTATTATTTTGGATATGGTAGGGGATACATATTTACATCTTCCAATCGAAAGATTTTCTTACCAGCAGGCACCAAGACTAGTCCGCAGCTTATGGAAACTAGCCAACAGGTTGAATTTACCTGCTTTCGATCAATCTCTCGGCTATCCAATCTACGATGATCATGTACCTCTTTGGAAATATGCCGGTATTCCGGCAGTGGATATCATTGATTTTGATTATCCAAACCGGTACTCGAACTACTGGCACACCCATCAAGACCTCCCGGATAAATGTTCTTCATCCAGCCTGGATCAGGTCGGTACGTTGTTAGTCAATCATATCTATGGAATCGAATGATGAAACCGTTATATTTTATTCCTATGCGTAAACATGTTTGGTTATTATTGGGTATACTTTTTTTCATTTGGGGCTGCCCCGATGGAAAATCCACAGATGAAGAAATAATCCTTTTGCAGGATATGGAGTTTAATTATAACCAGGGATTGAACCATTTATATTTCAGTGTCCAGACTGAACCGTCTTATTTGGGAAAAAGTTTGCAGGCTGTCAACGCGTTATATTTTGGTTTTGATACGACTCAAACTGCTGACACACTGATCTTGAATGATGCCGGAATATCCGGCGATATTATCGCCAATGATGATGTGTATTCACTAAAAGTGAATAATGATACCAATTCTGTTTCTTATGTATTAGAGCCAACGGATATAGGAAAAGTATATGTAAAATTTCTGGCTCAATATGGAGGAGAGATAAAAGGGAGTATGGCTATTTATGAAGCCGGCAACCAAGGTCCGACCATTTTAACAGTGAGCATGCCTGATACCATGCTTCGTCCCGGAGCAGACAGTGTTTCTGTGGGTACAATCGTTGTGACTGTGGATGATCCTAATGGATACGAAGACGTTCAGATCTGTTACCTTATGTTTCAAAAACCGGACAGTACATATTCCAGCGGAAGTCCTATCTCCCTGTACGATGACGGAAATCAGAATTTTTCCACATATGTTTGGGATGAAAAAGCCAACGATGGCAAATTTTCCAGATACATTATTATTGATTCTAATAATCCCTTAGGCAAGTATACATCCTATTTTTACGCCAGGGATTACTCCGGTATTTTATCTGAACCGTACATAACCACTCTGGTAGTAATACAATGAACATTAGAATATTCCAATATATGTTAGTCATATGATATTTAATATTATTCCACTATTAAATAACCCCTCTTTAATTCTCCCCTGTTACAGGGGAGATGGTCAAAGGATTCAATATAATAACCTTTCACTTTCCCCGAATTCGACATTGGCCAATGTCGAATACAGGGAAACACAAAGCTCGCCTGCCGAAGTCGAAGCGCAGGCAAGCCCGCTTGCCGTAGTTGCAGCGAAGGTTGGGGGCTTCAAAATACGACTAACCGGTGCCGTTTTAATAATCGCAATAATTTGTTTATCGACAGGATTGTTTGCTCAAGTAGCAACAAAATTTCAAATACCATCGGATTTGAAACATCAAAAGTCTGTCTCTGCCGCCGATACATCTCAATCGGGTTTGTTAAGCAATGTTATTTCGGAAATAGTGTTGCAAGGGGATAGCAGTTGGGTCTGGCTGGGAACCGGACGAGGACTTTCAAGAATAAAAGACTCATTGACAGTAGAAACATTTTTTACAAGTTCAGGATTAACGAATGGTTCAAGTACGGGTGGTTTTTTCCCTGAAGGTGGTGTGTCAGCCATTGCCGTCAGGGGGGATACCATGTTCGCCGCATTTGCCAAAAGTATTAATAATTTTTCAACCGGACAGGGTGTTGTGTATACGCCAAATTCTACATCTGAAGTTCCAGTCTGGATATTTTACGATCAGCCTGTAGACGAGGAAGGCGCTGAACGGTTCCCATTTGGAGGAATTGGTTTTGTGAAGGGGTTGCCGGTGACCGTGCCACAATTCAATGTGACGTATGATGCATCCATCGGCGGTGGCTATGTCTGGATCACTAGCTGGGCAGGAGGATTAAGGCGCTATAAAATAGCCGATGGAAGTTGGGAAAAAGTTCCAATCCCTCAAGACGATCAATTTACGTTAGTCACATGCGCTGATTCTTCTTATGAAATAGTTGACGGTAAAAATATTTTAAAGAACTTCTATTTAAATCCCAGAGATCCCCTTGACGGCGGTAATCATAACCATAAAGCATTCTCAGTTTTAGCTTATAGCGATACGGTATGGGTGGGAACAGCCAATGGTATCAACCGTGGCGTTATGGGTGACCAAGGATGCATTGACTGGGAGCATTATGCATACCCTTTTGAAAATTTGACCGGTAATTTTGTTGTAAGTATTGCCCGCCAAAATTGGAATGGGCAGCGAATCATCTGGGCAGCGACCATGAATGCAGATGATCCCATGGAGCAGCGAGGAGTAAGTTATACACTGAATGATGGGGTGACCTGGAACACCACGTTGATTGGCGAACGGGTTTACAATGTGTTTGCCCAGGATTCTTTGGTCTTTGCTGCAAGCGAAAGAGGATTGTGGAAATCAGAAGATGGCCAGAGCTGGGCTTTGTTTAAGCCGGCAAAAAATATAACACCTCTTCAAGGGGATGAAACATTATCCAGCGAAGTGTTTTCCGGAGCGTTAGATAGCAGGGTATACTATCATGGTCCTGTCCTTTGGATCGGAACAGGAGATGGCATCGGTAGATCTTCAGATTTGCAGGGAAGTAATTGGCAAATCTATCGGGCTGATTATGATCCGGAGAAGATTTATGCATATCCCAATCCCTTTTCTCCCAATTCGCACAATGTTCTGGACGGGGATGGTTATGTCCGTTTTCATTTGGGGGATGTAGCATCTTATAAAGTGGAATTGGATGTATACAATTTTGCCATGGAAAATGTTTATAGTACATCGTTGGATAGGCAGAATCCTAACACAGGCGCCATTAAATGGAATGGCAAAGATAACAGCGGGCGATTAGTCGCTAACGGTGTCTATTTTATCAAACTTAAGTATTCACAAAATATAAACGCAGGGCCCAGTAATCATTGGGTAAAGTTGATAGTTGTAAAATGAGCCGATTATTAGTCAGACATATTAATCGAATGAATCTTATAAACAAAAATACATATACATTTTTGTCATCACTTCGTCGCTTCACTTCTCGCATTGACATCAGTTTATTACGACTATCCATCGCCAGATTAATAAAAAAGATCCGAGGTGATAAAACATATTTACACCGAAAGAAAACCATTCCCATATTACTATTTACTATTGGGATATTGTCAGCAGCCGATTATGCAGGATACTCCGGATCATTTTTACGTATGGGAACGTCCGCCCGGTCCATGGCCATGGGTAGCGGTTTTACCGCTGAACTGGATAAAGGATTTTCTGCTTATCACAATCCTGCCGGTACTGCCTTTCTAGAAACGCGTCAAGCCTCTTTTATATATCATTCATTATCCTTGGATAGACGGTTCATTTCCAGCAGTTTTGCAATGCATCTGCCTCCAACGGCCGGTGTGGGCATTGCCTGGGTGAGTTCCGGAGTGAATGGTATTGACGGCAGGACAACCGCCGGTGAACATACGAAAACACTATCAACATCTGAGGATGCATTTTATATCACCTTTGCCCAGCGATTGCAGAAATGGATTAGTGTTGGAGTCAATGTTAAAATTTTATTTACACAACTGCCCATGAATGAAAGCGATCTGACCGGTAAAGGGTTGGGATTTGATGTAGGTGTTATAATTGATCCGGGAAAACGATTAAAAATTGGTTTAATGGTTCAGGATTTGAATTCTTATTATCAATGGAATTCAAGTAATGTTTTTGAAACAGAAGGTCGTGTGTATCGAGATGTGTTCCCATCCATTTTCAGAATAGGTGCTACATATAAAACACGACAACTTAATATTGTGGGTGATCTTGGATTCATTGCCGGAGATAAAACAGATGGCAGTTATGGCCATTTAGGTCAGTCATTAAGAGTCGGTGTTGAGTATATATATAAAAAGAATTATTTCTTTAGAGGAGGTTTCGGCAACGGACGGATCGGTGTTGGCGGAGGAATGAACTTTTCATTCATAAATAAGAATGACGCATTTTTGGATTACGCCATGGTATTGGAATCGCCCACCGGTTTTGCTCATATTATATCGTATGCGTTTCATTTTTAGATTATTATTCAGGCATATCCGCCTACGGAACGGACAAGTGTTAATCGTATGATTAATAGAGCGTATTCAATGTTTAACACCCATGGTTTTATCCTATCGCTACCGCTATTTTCCCCGAATTCGACATTGGCCAATGTCGCATGCAGGGAAGTACAAAGACCACTTGCCAAAATCGAAGTGCAGGCAGGCGGGCGATTAACCATTGCCGGTTTAATAACATCCATCATTCTTTCAGGGTTTTTGTTTGCCACAGGAACTCAATTTTTAACGATTCCTTCCAATGGGCTGGAACTGTCCACAGGCTCCAGTACCGTACATAAAAACAGTATTAATCCCGCATCTATGTCAGCCAATAAATCCGGTCTGTTTATGGATGTATCCCACGGCTCCTGGCTGGCAGATTCAAAAATCTCATCGTTGTTGATGTTATTCCCTGGTGATAATGCACATTTCGGGCTGAATTTGAAATATGTTGAAATCGATGATTTAGAGCTTCGCGGTGTAACACCCACCGATGAACCTATTGCTGCGTATGGTGCTAATGGTTTTGCTTTGGGCGCTGTAGGAAGTTGGGACATGTTGGGGATGAAAATAGGTGCAGCTCTTCGCTGGGTACGAATTGACCTTTATACAGAAAACAGCAACGGATTTTCAGTGGATATTGGGTTGATCAAACAACTGAATTCGAAAATTAAACTGGGCGCTGCTATCCTTAACATGGGAAAAATGTCAATCTTAAAATCTGAAAAACCCAAGCTTCCGATACGTGCTCTTGCCAGCGCCAGTTACATGCTGTCTACTCGTGAGTTTTCTAATGAATTCACGTTGGGTGGAGAGTTTTCCACTTTAGTGAATGGAATGATTCTTCATACATCCAATGAAACCAATTGGCATAATCTTACGTTGAGACAAAGCAGCAAACTTTCCCGTGAGGTAGTAGAAATTTCTGTAGGTGCAGGATTTCGGTTTGGCATTTATAATTTGAATTATGGAATCCTTATTGGTTCACAGGGATTAGGTATACCCCAGATGCTTGATTTGACTATTTATTTTCCCTAATATTACTCCGGCGGTAATTCATCGTATGAAACCATGAGTCTATCCATATTTTATGACCCCTCTTTCCCGCCTGCCACATTTGAAAGAAGTAAAAAGGGGCGCCCGCCTGCCACTTCAAAATTATTTATATTGGGGCCGGCAGGGGCAGGAATTCTCCCCCTTGACCCACCTACTTTCATTCGGCCTTTAGGCACGGGAGATGGTAAAAGGTTTGAAATTGGGACATTCGCTTTGACAAATGTGAATTTTTCTCACGACTATCCATTACCAGTTTAATAATGTCTTCAGCCCCAAATAAAAACAATCGCAATAAGAATATTATAATTATTCTGATGTTAACCATTTTAGTGGTGGGGAGTGTCATGATTGGGCTTTATCTTAAAAAGAAGAAATTGAAAACGCCCGTTGAAGAAAAACCCACTACCGAAATTGAAAAGGAAGTTGAAGTTATTAGCGCTGGGAAAATCGCTATTATTATAGATGATTTTGGTTATAGAAATGATGCCGTGTCAGATGGGTTTCTAAAATTAAATACCAAACTGACCTTTGCTGTGATCCCCGGACATGAATATAGCCGGATAACGTCCAAAAAAGCGAAAATGAAGGGATTTGAGGTTATGGTACATATGCCCATGGGAACAAATATCCCCAGTATTGGAGAAGATGAGTATCGATTGAAATCATCCATGACCAGTCTCGAAATTGAGCAGCGTGTGGAAAAAGTATTGCAGCATCTGCCGGAAGCTGTGGGTATGAATAATCATCAGGGATCAAGCGCGACTGCCAATAAACGGGTGATGAATGTTATAGGAACAGTATTAAAACAAAATGGAAAATATTTTTTGGACAGTCGCACAACAAAATATACTCAAGCTGAAACGGTGATGCGTTCTCTTCATGTCCCCACCGGGCGGAGACATGTATTCCTGGATAACGATTCCGATGAAGATTTAATCCGAATACAATTTCAGGAACTGGTAGATAAAGCAAGAAAACAGGGGTTTGCTGTGGGTATCGGTCATGCAAAACAACATACATTGAATGTATTGCAGCGTGAGATTCCGAAATTGGAAAAAGAGCACTTTGAATTTGTTTATGTTTCTGAAGTGATGAATTAACCATGGGTATTATGTGCAAAGTACTTCGGGGTGAATTCATAGAAAGCATGCACGTGGCATTTGCGGTGGTAGTGGACGGTAATGGGCAAATCGTTAAAAACTGGGGTGATCCATATTATTTAACATGTGTTCGTTCGTCCCTTAAACCATTCCAAGCTTCAGCTTCTGTAAAGGAAGGTGCAACAGATGCTGCGGGGTTCACAACTGAAGAGTTAGCTCTCATGTGTGCATCACATAATGGTGAAGATATTCATGTTAAAACCGCACAACACATGCTGGAAAAACTGGGATATGATATGTCCTATTACGAATGCGGCAGCCATACCCCTTATGACAAAGAAACAAAATTTGAATTGATAAAACATTCTATAAAATCAACACCGCTGCATAATAACTGCAGCGGTAAACATGCCGGAATGCTATGCTTATCCAAGTATTTAAATGCAGATCCAAAGGGCTACATCAACCCGGAACATCCGGTACAAAAGGCTATAATGGCTCAAGTAAAAAAATATTCAGAGTTGGATAGCTTCCCATTAACCATTGACGGCTGCAGCGCACCAACTCCATTTATGCCTCTTTACAATATTGCCCTGATGTTCCAAAAATTAACAAGTAGTAATTATCCCGAATTAAACGTTTTATATGATGCTATGACATCCAATCCCTACTTAATTGCCGGAAAGAATCGCTTTGATACAGATTTTATAGAAGTGATGGACGGACGGGCGGTAACGAAAGTAGGCGGAGAAGCTGTGAGGGGGTTGGGAATACGAAAAAATAATGGTGAAGTTTATGGTATTGCCTTGAAAGTTTTAGATGGGAACCAGCGGTGCTCTCCACAGGTTGCAATCGCCATTATGAAAGAAATGGATTTACTGTCAATGGATGAAATGAACTTGTTGGATAAACATATTAGTACAACCTTAAAAAACCACCGTAAGTTGGAAGTGGGCTCTATAGAAGTAGAGATTTTATGAAACACCACCTTGAAAGTTTCTCAAAAGAAAAAATGAATTTTACCGCAAAGTTTGCAAAGAACAAGCAAAGTTTTCTAATAAATATTACTTTGCGTTTTCTGCGCCTTCTCTGCGGTCTTTGCGGTTAAAACGGAAAAGGAAAAAGAAAGGTATCTTGAGTGATAAATTTTAAAATTATTGGTTTATTATTGATTTTGAGTCAAAGCATGGCTCAATCCAATTATACATTCATGACATACAACTTGCTGAATTATGAAGACGAGAATGACCGTGAAGATGATTACATTACTGTTATTGAATATGTTGAACCGGATATTATCATTGCCGAAGAGGTCGTCGGACAAACCGGGTATAATCATTTTTTAACTGATGTGTTGGATGTGGTTGAAGCTGATGCCTGGACCGGGGCTGATTTTACTAATCAAAGCGCAAGTCAGGATATTGCATTATATTACCGTCATGATGTTTTTTCATTCATCAGTACTAGTTTAATCAACACTGCTCAATCACCGGGTACAAGGGACGTTGTAGAATGGGTGTTGGAGCATAATGATTCCGGCATTCAATTCAATGTATATGGCGTTCATCTTAAAGCAAGTCAAGGAAGTTCAAACGCCCAACAGCGACTGCTCGAAGTTACAGAACTGCGGGATCATTTAAATGATCTGCCAACCGGCAGCCATTTTATGGTAGCCGGTGATTTTAATATTTACAGCAACAGTTCATCATCCGAGCCGGCTTTTGACATGTTGACCGGCGAAGGTAATGATGCCGATGGCAGGTTATTCGATCCGGTTAACCGCATCGGGAATTGGCATAATAACAGCTCATTTGCTGATGTCCACACTCAATCTACTCGTTTAGCACAACTCCCGGATGGGGGTGCTTCGGGAGGACTGGACGACCGCTTTGATTGGATATTTGTTTCCGAGGCCGTACTAAATGAAACCTATGAAATAAACTATGTGGAAGACACCTATTGGGCAGTTGGCAATGACGGCAATCATTTTAACGTAGCTATTAATGATGGTAACAACAGCCTTGTGAACGATGCAATGGCAAACGCCCTACATAGCGCATCCGATCATCTGCCGGTCATGGCGACGTTTACTTTTCCCGGGGGAGATCCGTCTCCCTATAATATTGTGATAACAGAAGTCATGGTAAACCCGGCGGCAGTTTCTGATACGTATGGTGAATGGTTTGAGATTTATAATGCTGATACAGTCACCATAGATATGGAAGGGTGGAAACTTAAGGATAATAATAATGAGCACCCCATTTCCAATGACGCCATGATGGTGCTGATTGAACCTGGACAATACTTCGTATTTGGCCGGAATAGTGTTGACAGTTTGAATGGCGGATACATTCCCGATTATGTTTACAATGATCTATGGTTAGCGAATACCGGTGATGAAATAGTCATATTGGATCAAGATGAACTGAAAGTGGATAAAGTTTATTACACTACCAACTTTCCTTATAGTAGTGGCGTTTCCATGTATTTGAAAAATATTAATTATGATAATATTATCGATACCAGTTGGGCCGCTTCCACTACTTTATATGGAGATGACAATTATGGAACGCCAGGCGGTGCGTGGGATGATACATTATCTACCAATTATGATGATGGTATTGGATTACCCAACGAATTTGTTTTATACCCGGCGTATCCCAACCCATTCAATCCAACGACCACTATCCAATTTAACGTAGAGGCGATGCATGCATCGCTCCTACAGATTTATGATATCAAAGGTCGGCTGGTGGAAACATTGGTGAATGGTAAACTAATGAGTGGTGAGCATGTGGTGACATGGAATGCGTCCAATCAACCCAGCGGAATGTATTTTGTGCAATTAACTAATGGTACATTCAATAAAACTCAAAAGGTAATTTTGTTGAAATAAGCTGGTGTATGGTGGAGCAGCAATAAATTTTTTAAATTTCAACAGACAGGAATCCGCCAAAGGTCGGACATGACTGTTGTACAGATTTTTTCTTGCTATAAAAATTGACTTACCTCGCCCTCAATATTAACTTGCCGGGCGCATTTTTCAGCATGTTGATTCAACTGCTGATTTTAAAAAAGTTATTCTATGAAAAAGAACGATTATCACTCCGCACTTTTTATTCTTTTAGTAGTGTATGTTACATCTCTGCCTGCCCAAATTGATAATGATGTTTATGATAAATACACCTCTGTTGGTCAACTGGGTTTAGCCGTTACAAATTTCGGTGTTTTAGGTAACGGATGGAATAGAATTGATGGAAAAATCCAGCCCTCTTGCCAGTATAAACAAAAAACAGAAATACTTCGTGAGCAAGTCGAGCATTTCTCTTATGCCGGACTTTGGATAGGTGGGAAGGTGAATGGTGAACGCCGGGTTTCCACAGCTATCGTGGATGGCGTTTTTGATTCAGGACAGGAGGGGTTTGAATTTTTTTCCAAACCCGGTGTAGAAATTAGATCGTCCATTTCATCCACATCTTTGGATTCCATGGCGCAGTATTACTCTCCCTATGCTGTTTCCCACCAGGATTTAATCATGGATTTCAAGGATTATGGAGTTTCCCCCACAGACGGTAAAGGAATACCGGGACATGAAAATCCATTGGGAATTGATGTCAATCTGGAAGCCTATGCTTGGAATTTTACGTTTGCCGATGCGTTTGTTATTTTGAATTATACCATTAAAAATGCCTCCAGCGAAACTATCAGTAATATTTACTGCGGTTTGTGGATGGATGCATCTGTGGCCAATATGAATTACACCAGCAGGTATGAACCCGGCGGTGGTTTTACGTGGGATGATAATTTGGACGGCTTTGATCAGTCTGTCGATGCTGCCGGTTTTACTCGGGACATTGCCTATCAGTATGACGCCGATGGCGATGACGGCTGGGCGGAGTCTTATATTGGCGTTTCATTATTAGGCGGTACAGTGCCAACTCCTTATGCTAAATCCTATTATAGCCAATGGGTTTGGACTAGTATAAATAATTCGGATTATCCCCTATACGGAATGCCCCTTCGTGATGAGGATCGTTATGATGCCATGAAATCGAACGTCTCTAAAGGAACAGGTGTGGATTACACGGATGAGGGATATCCATCTGCGCCTGATAGCTGGTTATTCCTTCTTTCCGCCGGTCCCTTCGGGAGTACACCTGTAAACGAAGATTCAACAATATGGGAATTACCGCCAGGAGATTCATGTAAAATAGTGATGGCTATTGTCTGTGCCCGCTGGAATGGCGCAACGGGTGATTCACCCGAACGCCGGGCAAACCTCCATGTTAACAACGACTGGGCGCAAAAAGCCTATGATGGTGAGGATGTTAATCGTAATAATATTCTGGATGATGGAGAAGATCTGAATAAAGATGGAAAAATTACGCGATATATTTTACCGGAACCGCCACCGGTGCCCAATATAGCAGTACAAGTGGATGATCAGGAAGTTACCATTTACTGGCAAAATAATGCAGAATCATTCTTAGATCCTATTAGCCGTGAGCAGGATTTTGAAGGCTATCGTATTTACAGTGCCCGCAAGACATCAGGTGAGACGGATAAGGAATTTACATTGCTTGGCGAGTTTGATTTGGCCCATCCGGATTATTTAGACATTGGTTATAACACCGGATTTGAATTTATTAGAATTATAAACGAATTTGGCGAACAGGACAGTGTGGAAATAAATGGGAATTATTATTATTATAAATTTGTAAATAAAGATGTAAAAAACGGATGGCTTAATTATTATGCTGTTACTGCATATGATCGTGGTGATCCTGAAGCAAATCTGGGAAGTCTGGAAAGTTCTGTTTATGCGAATCGTAAATATGTGTATCCCGGCGTAAAAACAACCAGTGTTTGGACCGGGAAACCAAGCGTGTATCCAAATCCATATCGTGGTCAGGCAAAATGGGACGGTTTTGGCAACCGGGGCCGGCAAATCTGGTTTCAGAATTTACCGCAGAAAGCAGAAATCAGAATTTTCACATTAGCAGGTGATTTGGTAGATATTTTAGAGCACGACAGTAATTATACTGGCAGCGATATACAAAACATCGATGACCGGAAAAACCCTCAGTTCAGCGGTGGGGAGCATGCCTGGGATCTTATCACACGGCATGATCAAGCGACTGCATCCGGGCTGTATTTATTTACAGTTGAAAATTTGGATAATGAAAGTTCATCATTTGGTGTAATTAAAGAAGGTAAATTTTTGATTATTAAATAAACAATAAAGGAGAACAGGATGAAGAATCTGTTAATAGTTAGTCTAGTAACACTGAGCAGTATATTTGCTCAAGTTGATTATGAAACACAAATCCAGCCTATTTTCAACAGCAATTGTACAAGCTGTCATATTTCCACTCATAGTTCAGGCTTGGATTTAACATCAGGTAATAGCTACAACGAACTGGTCAATGTGGTATCACAAAATTATGCACCGGCATTACGTGTCGCTAACGGCAGCCCAAGTAGTTCCGTCCTCTACGATAAAATTACAGGGGGCGGTACCTATGGCGGACAGATGCCATCCGGTGAATTAATATCCTCTGCAGATCAAACATTGATCCAAACATGGATAAGTGAATTATATATTACCATTGCTGAAGCTCGCAATCAGGCCGTTGGAACAAATGTGACAGTTAGGGGAATTGTGACGACGCCAAATTTTCAATCAAGTAATACAGAATATGGATTTCAAGATCCAACTGCCGGCACAGTCATTTTTCATTTTGGGGCTCCTTATGTCTCTTTAACGGTTGGTGACAGTGTAGAAGTCACAGGAGATATTGATGAGTTTAATGGAAAAATTGAACTTGTACCTAGTAGCGCAAGTGATATTACTGTCATTAGTGCGGGCAATAGTTTGCCGGCTTTTCAGGATGTTACGGTAGCTGCCTTTGTTGCGAATGGGGAAGATTATGAATCTGAGTTGATAAAAATTAATAATGCCTCAATTACTTCCGGTTCATGGCCGGGAGATGGCTCATCAGCGAGTTTGACCATTTCAGATGATGGCGGTACATCTACGGTAACTATGCGCATCGATTCTGACACAGATATTGATGGACAGACACAACCGCAGGAGCCATTTAATGTCCAGGGGATTGCCGGTCAATATAATGATTATCAGATTCTCCCAAGATACTATACAGATTTTTCACCCGCCGGAGCTGTTTCACCCACCATTGCTAGTATTACCATGACTCCCTCAGCGCCAAATGAAGCGGATGATGTGACGGTATCAGCAACAATTACAGACGACGGTACCATTGCCAGTGCAACGCTGACATATAATGCAGGATCAACCGACACCGATGTAACCATGACAAATACATCCGGTGATATATATTCAGGGACCATACCGGCCCAAACAGGTGGAACAACCGTTACTTTTTCAATTACAGCTGTTGATAATGAAGCAAATAGTACCACATCCGATGTGACAACATATTTAGTAATTTCCACGGGCGGCACAATTACATCCATTTATGATATTCAATTTGTGAGCGATCCTTCAACGGATGACGCTAGCCCGCTGGATGGACAAACGGTCACTATCAGCGGTGTGGTCACAGCTGAATTCTGGGGCAGCAGCAGTAAACGGTATCTCCATGTCCAAGACGCGGATGGGCCTTGGAATGGAATTGTTGCATTTGAATATGATGGCTGGGACAGTTTTGATTTCTCAACATCATCCGGAATCGTCCATTCCGTAGCTGAAGGGGATAGTGTTACCCTAACAGGGACCGTTGATGAATACTCCGGCTTAACTGAAATCGTAAATGTTTCAGAAGTCATTATCCATGGCACGGCTCTTACCATAATTAGTCCTTCCATTGTAACCGCCGGACAGATTATGACGGGTGGAACAGACGCCGAAGCCTATGAAGGATGCTTAGTAAAAGTAGATAATATTACAGTCGATAATCCTGACTTGGGTTATGGTGAATGGTCTGCATCTGATGGTACGAACTCCATACGGTTTGATGATATATGGGACTATTTTTATTATCCGGTAACTGGTCAGAATCTTGCCGCGGTCTCTGGTGTTATGACCTATTCATACAGCAATTGTAAACTGCTACCGCGTTTAGCCCGCGATGTGGTGGAAGCAGATGGGACGCCCGTCCGTTTACAGCGCATTCAGCAAGTGTTATATAGTGATCTTATCAATACGAGTGAGGACAGCGAATCAGATATTTCGTACATGTATGACGATACAGTCACAGTTGTAGGTATTGTAACCATGCCTACCGGATTGAGTTATGCAGGCGCAGGAATTAAATTCATTTTCCAGGATGAGAACGGTGGTCCATGGAGTTCAATTCTTTCTTACGATCCGGACAGTTCAGCATTCCCGGTTCTCTATGAAGGTGATCGTATCCAGGCGACTGGTTATGTATATGAATATACCACAGAAATTTCCAATATGACTGAATTGTTCATTACAGAACCCGTCAACATCCTTGAGGTTGGTGTCTCTTTACCTGAACCGGCTTTGATTCAATCAGGTGATTTGCGCTGGCCAACGGAAGCTGAACAGTGGGGAAATGTTACGGTTAAAATACTAGAGGGCATCGTGACCAATAATGATCTTCAATATGAAGTTTTTGCTGTCGATGACGGATCAGGAGAAGTTTTGGTTGATGATGATTCAGATAGTATTTCCACATATTTTGATGCAGTCGGTCCACCACCTGTGGGATCATTTGTTAGTTCTATCCAAGGTTGGGTTTATCATCACTACGGAAGTTATGCAGATTCCACAGCTTACAAACTCGAACCTCTCTATGTATCCGATATTGAATTTGGAGCCGGTCCTCCAACCTTATCTAATGTATCAAGAGATCCTTGTACTCCTTCCACGTCGGATGCAGTCACAGTTACGGCTGTAATCGAGGATAATTCTGCTATCGCTTCCGCTGAGATTATGTACGCTGTGAACGGGGGTACGTATTCATCTGCTTCAATGTCATTGGGTTCCGACAATACATGGACAGGAACCATTCCGGCAACGAGCACGGATGGTGCAAGAGTAGATTATTATATTTCAGCTACTGATGACGGGACAGATCAGGATGAAGCCAAAACGAGTACATATCCCTACAATATTGAAATATCTCAACTTGGCTATGTAACCTATGTTGGCGGTGGTGTGAGTGATATCAGTGATATTCAGTACACACAATGGCCAAGTGGCGAAACTCCCTACAATGGTTGCGAAGTAACCGTTACAGGTATCATTACTGCCGATACTGCACAATATAATTCCGGCTATGGTGCTTATGCCTTGCAAAGTACTTCGGATCAATGGAGCGGAATTGTATTTGATGGCTGGGATGATTCTGAATTAACCAGGGGAGATGAAATCACCATTACCGGAACCGTGGAAGAATATGATCCGGCTTGGCACTTCAAATATGATAATAATACCAAGCTCATAAATGTTTCCAGTGTATCTACAAATAGCACAGGAAATTCAATTGCTTCTATGAGTGTGAGTACTGCGGATCTGGCAGAAGATGCGGATGAAGTGGAATCCTATGAAGGCTGCCTGGTGACGGTATCAAATGTGACTGTATCATCATTGAACTCATATGATTGGTCAATCGTTGATGATTCCGGTATAGAATGTCTCATTGACGATGATATGGCCAATATGGCCGCAAATAATTTCATGAGCAGTTTAGCAGAAGGAACTACTCTGGAAAGTGTTACCGGAATTCTCAATTTCAGTTTCGGAACGTATAAAATCCAGGTACGTGATTTGGCAGATTTCGGCGGATTGGGTATTGATGATGATTTTGAAGGTATAGCCAGGGAATTTGCACTCTATCCAAACTTCCCTAATCCATTTAACCCGGAAACACGCATTCGTTTTCAATTAGCGAAACAATCTGATGTGAAGCTGATGATTTATGATGTGTTGGGGCGTAAAGTCAGGACATTGGTATCAAATAAAATGAATGCCGGTAATCATGTGGTCAACTGGAACGGACTGAATGATGAAGGAGCAGTTGTTGCTTCCGGGATGTATGTATATCGCATCAAAGCTGGTGATTTCATAGCTTATCGGAAAATGCTCCTGGTAAGATAAATCAATTAACCTTCCGAAGGTGTATCTTGTCCGCCTACTGGCGGAAACCTTCGGAAGGTTTTTTATCGTAATTATGTAAAACGTAATAAAACCTATTAGATAATAATAAACAGGAAGAAATTCATTGAGTTTCTTACAAATATTTATCTATGAAAAGAGCCTTATTATTGAACCTATTGTTTCCCCTGTAACAGGGGAAATACAAAGGGGTTTATAATACTGTTTTCGATCAAAATCCAATGAAGAATATAAAAACTGTAAACAAACCCAAATTAAAAAACATAAGACGATTACACCGAAATCATCCAACTCCATGGGAATGGAAATTGTGGCAATATTTAAAAGATAGACAAATAGATGGACATAAATTCCGCAGGCAAGTCAGTATTGAAAACTATGTGGTTGATTTTTGTTGTTTGGATTTGAAGCTAATTGTTGAAGTTGATGGCTGTGGACATTTACACCAAAAGCAAAAGATAAAAGATGAGCAAAGATCAACAGATTTAAAAAAATGGAGTTATGTGGTTATACGATTTTTCAATAATGAAATTGATGAAAATCTGAATGAAGTTTTAGAAATTATCTCTCAAAAATGCAGTGAGTTGGATAGCTAACTTATGATTATTCCTTATTCAAAACCCCCATTGTCCCCCTGTTACAGGGGGATTCAAAGGAATTTAGCAATTAGAGAAAACATAATGAATAAATCCTTTTATTTATCCCCTGACCCTCCACAGTGGGCAAAGATTAGAATTAACTAATTTAAAATAGAATTGCTCAATTTAGGGAGAAGTAAAATCATTTTGAAATTATATTTTACGCATTACGTTTGTCGCTTTACTTCATTATCCAATATGCGCTTTACGGGATTTATACTATTATTATTTGCCGTTTCCTGTTCCCTTTGGGAATATGAGGATCCGTCTACACCAAATGAAAACGAAGTTCCTGAAACGTATTTGTCCCTTATTGCCAGCGATACAATTTTCGCTCATTTGGATTCTTTAACGGGTGAGATTATCTATGCCATCGATGAGGAACCCACCCCGGGGATGGTCTGGGATACTCTAACGTATGCATTTACGACCATTACAACCAGTAAACAGCAATTACACTGGTGGGGTGAGGATAAAGATGGCGATATCATCGGATATAAATATAAATGGAGTTCGGACTCAACTTGGACATTCACAACAGAAGAGGAAGGACTCTTCTATGTTCCCATCCGCACTGATCTGGATGTATTCAGTTTTGAAGTAAAAGCGATTGACAATGACAGTCTGGAAGATGCAACTCCAGCTAAATTGACCGTTCCCATCCGCAATTCTCATCCTGAGATCAGCTTTCGATATCGCAGCAATCCATTCGTGAATGATATAAATAGCGATACCAGTTTAACTTTCCCGACACGAACATTTGTTTGGGACGTAACCGATCAGGATGGAATTGAAACCATCACGGATATTTATTATGCTTTGGATGATACCTGTGATACATGCTGGACACAATTGGATGCCGCAGCTTACTCGAGTATAACTTTGACGGGGATTGAAACCGGTTACCATCGATTTTATGTTAAAGCGAAAGACATAGCCGGCGCCGAAAGTGAGATTATTTATTTTCCTGATGAGACTAACGCTAATGAAACTGGTTTTTGGCGCGTGATGCCCATTAAGGGAGAAGTGTTGCTCATTGATGATTTTATGCAGGACAGTCAGAATAATGCTCAAAGTTGGTATAAATCCGTTTTAGATACTATTTTGGGTGTAAATCAGTATTCAGTGTGGGAAATTGGTGGCGAACTTCCCTATTCCAGCAGCGATGTTTCTGCAAATTTGAAATATTTTAATAAGGTGATATGGTATACCGCGTATACCGGCGGAGAAACGTATCATGAAGCCGGCAGCAGCATATTAAACTATATTATTGGCGGCGGTCATTTATTACTCAATGCCCCCGAACTGAAAGATTCGACTTTTACGTGGTTTCCGTTGAAAGATGCATCCGTTATCAACCCATCAGGCCGTCTTTTATCTGGGACTAAATTAGAATCTCAAGTTTCTGATAGTCTTGATTTGGTTTTAACATCTCTAGTGGCGATTCGTGTGAAAGAATTCACCCCCGATTCAAGTCAATTCAGTTCCATAAAGAGTTTATATAACGTGGAAGAAGCCGATAGCAGCGATGAGTGGACAGGTTCCCCGAATGTTTGCAGTATTGGTCGTTTCCAGATTTCTCCAACGGAAGAGTCCGGCAAAGTTGCACTTTTTTCAATACCTTTCCATAATGGTTCAACACCGATTTTAAATGGAAGTAAATCGTTTATTGATTATTTGATAAATGAAGAGTTCTCCGAATGAAACACATCCTGATAATTGCATTATTTCATTTTTTACTGTTCGCACAGAACAGCGGAGTGATTACCGGCAGGGTCATCGATGTAAAAACCAACGAAGGACTTGCCGGTGTGAATGTCATTGTTAAGGGAACATATTATGGCGCCGCATCAGATTTGGAAGGTCGTTTTCGTATTACCGGAGTTTCATTTGGAACATACGATATTAAAGCATCCATCATCGGATATAAGGTTTTATTGCAAACAGGAATCAAAGTAGAACCCGGTCAAAAAACAGTATTGAATTTCAATATGGAAGAAACAGTGTTAACACTGGGGGAGGAAGTGGTTGTCATTGGTTCCAAACCGCTCTTTGATGTGGATGAAACATCAAGTGTTACCCGAATAACGAGCGATGATATCTCAAATAGAGTTGTTTCGAGCGTTGAAGATATTTTGTCGGAACAGATAGGTGTTACGACTCAGGATAATGAAATTCATATACGAGGTGGACGGATTGATGAAAGTTTGTTTATTGTGGATGGTCAAACGACTAAAGATCCCCTTTCCGGCTATTCAGGAAATCTATTTATTAATCCGGAAGCGATAGAAGAATTAGAGATTGTGACCGGGGGCTACAATGCAGAATACGGTCAGGCCATGTCCGGAGTTATTAATATTAAACTGAAAGAAGGCCGGGATCATTATGAAGGCACTCTAAAATACTCCAGTGATAATTGGGGATTAAAACAAGATGTTATAACGCATTATTCTACGGATAGAATCGAGTTTAATCTTGGCGGTCCGGATCCAATTTTTGAATTGTTATTACCCAAAATAGGTCTCGATTTACCCGGTGCATTTTCCATTTTTATTAATGGATATGGGAAAATGTATGATAGAAATCTTCCGACAGCTATCAAACTTTTCCCACATAGAAATTGGTCAATTCCCGGAATGAGCGATAAAGTTCAGGATGAATTAATATCTTCAATGGCGCCACGTGAAAACAATGATTGGAATGGTTCATATAAACTCACGTGGGGAATTTCTCCGAAGAAAAAATTGAGTCTGTCTTATAATATTTCACTGAATATTAATCAAGGTTATTATATGCCCCGCGCATTTTCATCAACATATTATCCTTATGCCTATCAGGAAATATTAAATAATTATAATACCATTACCCGTGAAACTCGGCTGGCGAGTTTGAACTGGACACATACATTAAACACTCAATCGTTTTATGAAATCACCTTGGGCCGGTTTTTGACTCTGGAACACAGCGCTGTCCAAGATCTACAGTGGAATGAATATAAAGAACGGCTGGATTTGGACCCTATCAACTATTATGTTATTGATCAGGATGGGAACATCACCATTTCTTATGGCGATGAATTTTACGATACCGGTTTTGCTCCCGAATGGTATGATATTTCCAGCGATAACTATCGAATCGATGCCGATTGGACATATCATACTCTGGATCGCCACAAGATTAAAGCTGGATTTGAAAACACCTTTACAGAAATCCAAGTGGTTGATATTGATGAGCCATGGGCAGGGTCTTCGGGTTTCGGTGCCAATTATGATATGTATAATGCAAGCACAACTTTTGGGGCATTATATGTTCAAGATCGCATCACCTTTGAAGGAATGACAGTTAATATTGGAATGCGTTATGATTATTGGTTCCCCGGAAAATATGTAGAAGATGCTATTAATAATCCAAATACGATTATTATCACGGATGTAGCTCGTAAAAAATTCGATGAAGAAACATTTGAACTGTTTGGGTTCAAAGGAAAAGGGAGATTTAGTCCACGCTTTGGTATATCCCATCCGGTAACTAATAATGATGTTCTTTATTTTTATTATGGACATTTTTCCCAATTACCCACATTCCAATATGTCTATGCCAAATTGAATTCAGTTTCGCAATCGACCTACCAAGTCTTTGGAAATCCAAATTTGAATCCTAAAACAACTGTCCAGTATGAACTGGGTATCAAACATCGATTTAGTGAAGATCAGGTCCTGGAATTGAAGGCATACTGGAAAGATATGTTTGATTATGAAACGTCCCAAACCATTACACCCTCAAATCCGAAATATGCTCATTTACGTTTTAATATGTATTTCAATGCGGATTATGCCAGAGCCCGGGGGGTTGAAATAATACTGAAAAGCAGGGTCTTCAAACGATGGTATGTAGATTTGAATTTCAATTATTCGATCATAACTGGGAAGAGTTCCTCTCCGTTAGACAATTTGCTTGTTCAAGCAGGAGCATTAAGTGAAAAACCATTAGGTGAAAATTACATGAGGTGGGATAAACCGCTCCAGTTCTTCAGCAATATCTATTATAACCATCCGGCAAATTGGGGCGCTTCCATACGGTTTGAGTTTGGTTCAGGTCGACGATACACCAAGTCTATCCCGGGGACAAATGATTATGAAGACGGTATTAGATATGTAAATGATACTCCATACTATGTTGGGTCGAGAGATGGTGATAATCCGAATGCCTACATCAGTGAATATACTCCGGAATTGTTCAAATTACTGGGTATGAAAAATATAAGTGGATATAGCACAGTGGACTTAAAGATTTATAAGTCATTCAACATTGTTGGAATGAAATACAAACTGTATATGGAAGTTGAAAATATTTTTAATGAACAAATACCTCGGCGTATTAATCCATACACGGGCAGAGGGTATAACCCGGGAGAAATCATACCTTATAGCATGATAAATCGTCCCAACCCGAATAATGATCCATCCCGAAATGGCAAACCACGAACAATTGAATTAGGGCTCCAGGTTATTTTTTAATGCGAAAATTTTTATTAATATTTTTAATTACGTTTACAATTGTTCAAGGACAAAATTTTTTCCCCATCCTTGGCGGTCAGCGAGTAGGAACTTCCGTATTTACATTTCTGAAGATTGGCGTCAGCGCAAGGGCTGTTGGAATGGGTGAAGCAGTAGCAGCTTTACAGCAGGATGCTGCGTCTGTATATTATAATCCGGGAACCATCGCTCAATTTGAACAAACAGAATTTTCTGCTTCACGAATTCAATGGCCGGCAGATATTAATTATGATTATTTCAGTTTAACACGCAGGATAAAAGGACGCCATTATGCCGGAATTTCCTTTGGTATTTTGCATTTTGCGCCCATGCAGGAAACAACTGAATATCTGCCCCACGGCACCGGAAATTATTTCCTCTATCAAGACCGGTTTATTGCATTGACGTACGGTGCGAGGATGACAGATCGATTCAGTTTTGGAATTACGTTAAAACAAGTAGAGGAAAATTTGGCAGGCCAGATCATGAGTACTGCCATGCTGGATATGGGGACCTTTTATTGGACCGGATTTCGTTCATTACGTTTTTCGGCTTCTCTTTCGCATTTTGGACCTCAAGCCAAACCGGATGGAACGTATGAGAAACAAGTATTGGACACAGAAACCGGTGAAGAAAAAATGGTCATTACTGAATTTGAATCCTTTTCACCTCCGACTATTTTCCGTGTCGGCGCAGCCATGGATATATGGCAGACAAAAACGCAATCAATCATTTTAGCTTTACAGCTGAATCATCCGGTTGATAATGCAGAGAATATTTCTACCGGGTTAGAATATAATTTCGCTAATATATTCTTTTTGCGAGGTGGATATAAAATCAATAAGGAAGAAGAAAACCTTTCGTTTGGAGCAGGTTTAATTATACCAATAAGCGGATTCAAGCTGCGAGTTGACTATGCCTATGCAAATTTTAATCATTTATCAGATCCACAACGGTTATCTATCGGGATTGCATTTTGAACGAGATGAAATCATTTTATATCATCATAATGATTAGTGTCTTTTTTGCTTGTGTGGATAAAATGCAGCTTCCGGATTCTTTAAACGATAACACAGAGTTTGCTGCAGGGGATACAACATATTTACTTATTCAACCAATTTGGGATGAGTCCGTGGGCTTGCAGTCACCAATCGAAATTTCCATTGCTCAAGATGGCCGTGTGTTTGTTGCAGACACAGGCGCAAATTCTATTTTTGTATTTAGTCAAAATGGCGATTTGTTAACTGGTTTTAATGAATTACAAAACTTACCTATGAAGCCTATTGATGTAGATATTGATCAAAAAATGAATGTTTATTTCACCGATGGCAGTCAAAAAATCTTTGTCTGGAACCAATACATCAATGATGTGGGTGTTGAGGAAATAGCTGTTTCCGGTTCTTTTTATAATGAAGATGCCGGATCCATGATCATTGATGCATTTTCTGAAGAATGGGCAGTATTTTTGAATGATGCGGATTGGGACCTCGAATCGGTAACTTGGGGAACACCGCAAACAGTGATTGACTCTTTGTTATCTCCCCATATCTTTTATGATGGATTAAATCCAATCCATTCATTTAATGACATTTATTATGAATCCGGATTATCCACATTTTCCGGCTTATCAGCTGCCACTGACGAAAGCAATTATATCTATGCGTTGGATTATATACATGATCGCATTATCCGCATCGATTTACAGCGGACCTATCTGTTGAAATTGTCCAATGGAGAGGAGACTTGGACACATCAGGGAGTATTCAAGTCATCTGTCTCTGAATCGGGTACAGGCGCAGGAACAGTTAATAATCCGTTGGGTATTGATGTGGATTATAGTGGCAACATTTATTATACCCAAACAGGTGATTTTTTTTCCGTGCATAAAATTCATCCGGTAACATCCGGAACATACACAACATATCCATCTGTGTTTCAACAGGGAACAAACGATATTATGGATCTATTTCGGTTTTCAAATCCAAATGATGTTGCAGTTGATAATAATCAGTTCATTTATGTTTCCAATACGGAAGCACAGGAAATACAGATTTTTGATTCAAACGGACAATTCTTTCTAAAAGCCGGTGTGGAAACATTTACTATTGATACAACACTACATGTTTTTAACGGTACAGATACGGTGGCGGTAGATACATTTGTAACGATTGAAGAAAAAGGATTTTTAGTTGAACCGCAGGGTGTAACCGTAGATAATAGGGGAATTATTTATATATGTGATACACCTACAGGTCGTATTTTACGATATAGACTTTCCAACCAATTAGATGAAGATTTGCAACCATTTCAGTAAAGGAATAATAAGCCTTTTCGTTTTATCAATTTTAGCAGGGCAGGGGACTGAAACTGCTTTTATTAAATATTATAAATCCGATCGTGATTTCATTGCCGATATGCCCATGTTTGCCACAGAACGCAGGGGGCAGGCACATCTGGAAGTGACCTTTAATGAAAATAAACAACCGGTACTGAAAAGATGGCTGAACGACAATCACGATTTAATCAAAGAAGAAATGTTTGTTTATAACAAGTCAAATACATTGCAGAAAAGACTGTTTCTTGGTGGAGATCGCAGGACTGAAAAAATAATTCATTATGGTGAAAAAGAACCATGGAGTATTGAATTCAGGAAATATTCCATATCAAAAAAAGATGCTGTTTTCTTTATGGGACAACAGACAGAATTTGTATTGAATGGTAGCGATGAAATTCATGAAATTATTTTCCGTACAATTGATAATCATGAATATGGAGCCATCTATCTCACATATGATTATCTGGGATTTTTACAGGAGGAGGTTTGGCGGATACTTCCTGATGATGAAATCATACGAAAGTTTGTATATCATTATGACATTATAAATAATATTCAGGAAATCTGGGAATTTGGAAAAGATGGCAGTGAAATAAGCCATGTTGCGTTGAGTATGGCTCCGGAAGATAAATTATACACAACACCGCCTCCCAGAACAGGTAATATCCTCGATGAAGCAGATGTAATATTGCAGGAATTGATCTCTAATAGAATTGTCGCTCCAATCCCGGCGTTTATACCCTATACAGATTGGGACAGAATATTGCTTATTGATGGTAATGAAATGGATATTATCTTTGTTGCTATCGATGAAAACTATCTTCGGTTTACTCTCCCCTATGAATCAGATGTTTTAAGTATTTCATTGAATAGAATATCTTCTGTGACAAGTAAGTACGGAAAACGGATTTACCCATAAGAAAATGGAAAATGATATATTATTCAGTAATATTGATCACAAATCAAATATCGTAGATTATCAATCTTCATACAATCCTCATTCAGCCTAACGTTGCAATTCCTTCAAACTTCTGACTAAATTAGGGCATGAAACACATACCTAAGGGTTTTCTTTTATTCCTTTTTTCAAGCATTCTGCTGGCCCAGAGTACGTATCCTCCACCCACTAATCTGGTCACAATTCCAACAGCCGGTACACTCGTTCGTGGTAGTTTTGCCATGAAACTTCATGTTCAGAAAAATGGCGGTTTAACATCAGGTTTGAAAGTCGGGATTACGGATCGGTTTCAATTCGGACTCACATATGGTGCAAGTAATCTTATTGGCGATGACAGTCTTCGCTGGTATCCCCGACCGGAAGTGAATTTGAAATACCGTCTTATTGACGAAACGACATCCATGCCAGGTATTTCCCTCGGTGTTGATACACAGGGATTTGGTTCTTTCAATAATGCCGATTCGTTGAAACGCTATGAGATCAAGGAGATCGGAAGAGCGTCGTGTAGGGAAAGAGTGTAGATCTCGGTGGTCGCCGTATCATTAAAAAAAAAAAAAGAGAGTGGATTACTATCTGAGTCATCTGCTGTTCAACAGCTAATCGTTA
>CAJVYU010000018.1 GCA_913009735.1 uncultured Fidelibacterota bacterium | reverse complement strand
TCTACATCCTTTCCCTACACGACGCTCTTCCGATCTCGGGTAAGGATGTAGTCGTAAAAGCAGATAACCGCATAGTAACAATTTATTATAAAGATCATCCTGTTGCCAGACACCAAAGATGCTGGAAAAAGAACATGTCAATTGATACTCCCAGACATATCAAAAAGCTTCTTGAAAAGAAAAAGGGGGCATTGGCAAGTAAACAGCAGGAATATTTTCTCTCTATGGGACCGATATCTCAGCAGTATTTAGACGCATTAACCAGAGCAAACCTGCCGGTAAAGAGAAATATCCGCGAGCTCTTGAGGCTGAAAGATATCTGCGGCAGTGAAGCTTTAATCTCTGCCTGCAAAATTGCCCTGAAACACAATGCGCTGGGGACTGAGTATGTAGAGAATATTCTACTACAGCAGATGTATCCAAAAACTGAATATGCACCGGTAGTGATGAAACAGAAAGAATATAACGATCTCAGGATAACGGAAGCTGACCTTGCTTCCTATGACAACCTTATTTTTACAAACAAACAGGAGGAAAACAAAGATGGGTAATATAGATAAAATCAAAGAAATCGTTGGCATAGAATTGCCGGAAGAAGATTTTGAAATTGGTGATGTATTTGTTGAAGTGATTGATCCGCGAATTTTCGGTCGTAGAATGGTTAATACAGCAAAACAGTTTTTCAGTCAACGAATACAGGATGTTGAAAAACATTATATTTATGAAGACTATTCTCAAAGAATCGGTGAAATTGTTATTGGTGTCGTGCACCAAGTCCAGCGTGATAATATTTTTATCAATATTGAACAAGCTGAACTCCGGATGCCAAAAAGTGAGCAAATTCAATCGGAGCGTTATCGCAGGGGAGATACAGTGAGAACAGTTGTTAAATCTGTAGAAGTGACTCCTCGTGGACCCGAAATCATTGTGTCCAGAAGTGATAACCATTTTCTCTTTAAGCTATTTGAAATGGAAGTTCCGGAGATAGACGATGGAATTATTGAAATTTTAGCAATCGCACGTCATCCGGGTGATCGTGCAAAGATTATTGTCAAATCACAGGACAGAAGAATCGACCCGGTTGGTGCGTGTGTGGGTATGCGTGGCAGCAGGATTCAGGCAATTGTCAGAGAACTAAATAATGAAAAAATTGATATTATTAACCATAGCGAGCAATCAGAAATTTTGATTTCAAGGGCTTTGTCACCTGCGAAACCAATTGATCTGTATATCGATGACGAGCGGGAATACTGCGTTGCGTTATTTAATGAAAATGAATTGGAATTTGCCATTGGTAAAGGAGGCGTAAATATTAATCTGGCCTCTAAAGTAACTGGTTATAAAATTGACGCATTTGCTAAAAATGAATACGAGCGCCAGCAAAATGATCAAGCGACTTTATTAGCTGAAGTTCCAGAATTCGATAAGAAAATTGCTAAATTATTAGCCGATAATAATGTTAGTATTGTTTCAGACTTATTAAATGCGGATGAAGAACAGCTTTTGACAATCGATGGTTTTGATAACAAAGCATTGGAAACGTGTTTTAATGTCGTTCAGGATTTTATTGAGCGGGAAGAAGAAGAAGAAGAAGAGGAAGAAGATGATAACTTCGATATTGATGAAATCCTCGCTGATGCAGGTGATTTAGAAAGCGAAGATATTGATCAAAAAGATGCAGAGGAAAATGAATCAGTATTAGAAGAAAAGTCTGAAGATAATAGTGAAGAATTATCTGATGAGAAGCCTGAAAAATCAGAAAATAATCCTAATGAATCTGACACATCTATGCTTGATGATCCTGATGAAGGTTCAGAAGAAAAAATGGAAGAAATTGAGTCATAAAACATGGCAAAACGTCGAATATTTCAAATAGCAAAAGAACTGAATATTTCCCATACGGAAATTGTGAATTTTCTTAAGGATAATGGAGTTGCTGTTACCAGTCACATGTCACCGGTTGATGAGGATGCAATTACTCTTATAGAATCAGAATTCTCAAAAGATATAGAAAATATCGCTCGATATAGAAAAGAGCAGGTCCGCCGGAAAATTCATCATTCCAGAATTGTTGAGCAGCAAAAAGCCACAAAAAAATTAAATCTTTTATCGTTAGAAGACCAACGTAAGATAGAAGAAGAAGAAAAAATTAATGCCGCTAAAGAAGAAAAGAAAAAGAATGAAGAAGAACAACGAAAAAAAGAAGAAGACCTGAAGAAAAAAGAGGAAGTAGAAAAGAAAGAGAAAGACGAGAAAAAGAAACTAGATAAACCTAAAAAACAAAGATTACGTAAAATTGATCTTTCGGAAATTGAAGCACAGATTGGTCAAACATCCCGACCAAAAAAGAAGGAAATTGACAAGAAAGAGAAAAAAGTTCAAAAAAGTGTAAAAGATGCTGTTAAACAAACATTATCTAGAATAGATACTAAAGGGAAGAAAAAACAGTATAAAAAAGATAAAAAAGCTGACGTTGATGAACAAACCGGTGATGATACTAAACAGGTACTTAAGGTAGCTGAATTTTCCAATGTTGAAGAATTAAGTAAATATTTCGAGGTAAATCCCAGCGAGATTATTCAGGAGTGTCTGGGACTGGGGAAGCTAGTTACAATGAATCAAAGGCTTGATTGGGACGTCATTGAATTATTAGCTGACTCTTTTGGATTTATTGCTGAAAAAATAACTAACGTAGGTGAAGAATTATTTTCGCTGGATGAAACAGAGGAAGATATTAAAAATGCAAAGCCCCGCCCACCGGTAGTTACGATTATGGGGCATGTTGATCATGGAAAAACATCATTATTAGATTATATCAGAAAAACAAACGTTGTTGCCGGGGAATCCGGTGGAATTACCCAGCATATCGGTGCATACAAAGTTGACGTAGGAAATGGTCAGCAGATTACATTTTTAGATACTCCGGGGCACGAAGCCTTTACGGCCATGCGTGCAAGAGGGGCACAAGTCACGGATATAGTCATAATTGTTGTCGCAGCGAATGATGGAGTCATGCCTCAGACAATTGAAGCAATTAACCATGCAAAAGCGGCAGAAGTACCCATGATTGTCGCAATAAATAAAATGGATTTGCCTGCAGCTGATCCGGATAAAGTTAAAAGAGAATTATCGGAACATGATGTATTAGTAGAAGATTGGGGCGGGAAAGTTCAGGCGATACCTGTTTCTGCAAAAAGTGGAGATGGTGTGGAAGATTTAATGAATTCCATTTTGCTGGAAGCAGAAGTGTTAGAATTAACAGCCAATCCGGATACTGAAGCTCGTGGAACGGTGATCGATTCGAAGCTGGATAAGGGTCATGGTCCCATTGCAACGATACTAATTCAAAAAGGAACATTAAGGGTTTCGGATTCATTTATTTGCAGCAATTATTCTGGAAAAGTCAGGGCAATGATGAATGAACGCGGTCAGCGTATTGAATCAGCTGGTCCGTCAGAATCTGTACAAGTGCTTGGTTTTGAAAAAGTACCTCAAGCAGCTGATATTTTTGCTGTATTTGAAAATGAAAAAGATTTAAAACGAATTGCATCTGAACGACAACGTTTGAAACGTGAAATAGAACAAAGGAGAGTCATCACTCAATCATTAGACGCCATGTCTGCCATGATTAAAGATGGTTTTATTAAAATGCTGCCTCTTGTGATTAAGGGTGATGTGGATGGTTCTATCGAGGCATTAGCCGAAACGTTAGAAAAAATTAAACATGAAGAAGTGGGTGTCCAGGTGATTCATAAAGCTGTGGGTATGATTACTGAATCAGATATTTTACTCGCGTCTGCATCTAACGCAGTTGTTATTGGTTTTCATGTCCAAATCAGTTCCAATGCAAAACTGTTAGCAAATCAAGAAGGCGTAGAAATCAGATCTTATAAGGTTATTTACAATGCTGTTGAAGATGTGAAATTGGCACTTGAAGGCTTATTGGAACCTGAAAAAGTTGAACATGTTCTAGGACGTGCCACTGTAATAGAAACATTTAAAATTCCAAAACTTGGTTTTATAGCTGGAAGTAAAGTAGATGAAGGAATCATCAAGCGTGGTGAAAAAGCTCGGGTGATTCGTGACGAAGAAATTATTCATGAGTCAAGAATAAATTCATTAAAGCGTTTTAAAGATGATGTGAAAGAAATGAAGGAAGGCCTTGAGTGCGGTATTGGTGTGGAAGGCTTTCAACACTTCAAAGCGGATGATGAAATAGTTGTCTTTGAAATCCAGGAAATCAAGCGGACTCTTATAACAACTTGACAAGTCAAAAACCTTATAAACGGACTGATCGCGTAGGGTTGCAAATATTGCAAATTCTAGGTGAAATAACTACAAGACACATTAATATTTCCCATCTTGGCTTTATTACATTCACTCAAGTCAACGTTTCTCCAGATCTTCGACATGCAAAAGTGTTTTATAGTGTTTTGAATAAGAAATTGTCTCAAGAACGTGTTCATTCAGAATTAAATGCACTCGCAAAAGCATATCGAAAATATCTTGGACAAAAAATCAGAACGAAAAATACACCCGATTTAACGTTTATTGAAGATGATTCCTTAAAACATGAGGATCATATGATGAAAATATTTCATAAATTAAATAAGAATGATTCATGATCTTGAATATGTATAAACCAAAAGGGTGGACTTCGTTTGATGTTGTAAAAAAAGTGCGGTCTATTACGAAAGAAAAGAAGGTGGGACATGCCGGTACGCTTGATCCTTTTGCTGAAGGTGTTCTTATTCTCGGAACGGGAAAAGATACAAAGCGATTATCAGAAATTTCATCGACAAAGAAAATTTATAAAGCAGTTTTAAAACTCGGAATCCAGACAGATTCCTTTGATATCGATGGTAAAATTATTTCTGAAAGCGAAATCCCAGATTTATCTACAGAAAAAATTAAAAGAGTATTAAAATCATTTCTTGGAGAACAATTACAGATTCCTCCAATGTTTTCAGCTAAAAAAGTAAATGGAACCCGGTTGTATAAATTAGCGCGTAAAAATATTGAGATTGAACGTGAACCCAGTAAAATACATATCTATGAGATAGACTTGATTCACTACTCTGTTCCGTTGGTTACCTTTCAGGTAACGTGTTCAAAAGGAACGTATATCAGGGTTCTCGGCAATGATATTGCTGAAAAATTAGGAACGGTGGGCCATTTAATAGAATTAATTCGTCTTGGCGTTGGGGACTTTATGTTGAATGATACTGTACGTATTGAGGAATTACAGGAAAAATGGACGTCCTGACATCATTTAAAGACATAAAACAGGATGGTCAAGCAATTGTAACCATTGGTTCCTTTGATGGTCTTCATCGCGGTCATCAAGAAATCATTAAAAAAGTTGTGTCTAAAGCACAGACCCAAAATGTTAAGTCGGTCGTCATCACTTTTGATCCCCATCCACGGCATGTTTTGGATGAAGGTTCAGCGTTGCCACTTCTTATGTCCATTGATAAAAAGTTATCAATTTTGGAGAGTCTATCTGTAGATATTGTATTGGTGATTCCTTTTACGAAGGAATTTTCAACTATTTCACCCATGGAATTTATGGACGAAATAGTCATAAAGAATTTTAATCCAATCCATATCATTATTGGATATGATCATCATTTCGGGTTTAACCGGGAAGGTTCACCGGAATTTTTAGTAAAATATAGCCAAAGCAAAGATGTCACGTGTGAAATTGTAAAAGCTGTTATGGATGATTCGATCATACTGTCCAGCTCCCATATACGCCAGTTGATACATAAAGGGTTTGTCAGACGTGCCTCATTTGAGTTGGGATGGGTGTACGGTTTTAAAGCAGTTGTGGTCCGGGGGGCAGGAAGGGGTAGAGATCTTTCATTTCCTACAGCTAATTTTGTACCAACGGAAGAAAATCAACTGTTTCCAAAAAATGGGGTCTATTTTTGCAGGGGAAGGATTAATAGCAAATCACTGTATGGAATGTGTAATTTAGGGACTAGACCAACGTTTAATGAGAAAGATTTTGTAGCAGAAGTTCACTTTTTTTCACAAGACCTCAATAATTTATATGATAAAGAAATTGAAATTGAGTTTCTCGAGAGGATCCGTGATGAAATCAAATTTGATAAACCAAAGCAATTAATTAATCAACTGCAAAATGATAAGCAGTTTTGTAAAGAATTATTAAAAAAATATTTATAAGGAGATATAATGTCTATAACAAAAGAAGAAAAAGCAGAAATTCTTAAAAAGCATGGAAAACACGAAACAGACACAGGTTCGCCTGAAGTTCAGATATCAATTCTGACAAAGCGTATTCGTGAATTAACAGAACATGCAAAAGAACATAAAAAAGATCATCATACCCGCAGAGGACTGGTTATGATGGTTGCGAAAAGAAAGAAACTAATGAAATACCTGCGTCGCAAAAGTCCAAATAGTTATGTGGAGTTGGTAAAGGAATTAAAAATAAGAGGATAAGAAGTAAGAATGATAACAAAAGAGATAGAACTAGGCGGAAGAACGCTTAGAATAGAAACAGGACAGGTCGCACGGCAGTCTGCCGGATCTGTATTAGTGACATATGGTGAAACAACGATTTTATGTGCAGTAAATGCAGGAAAGAGTATACGGGAAGATATTGATTATTTCCCATTACAAGTAGAATATAGAGAACGCCATTATGCCGCAGGTAAAATACCGGGAGGCTTTTTCAAAAGAGAAGCGCGTCCCTCTGAAAAAGAAATATTAACCAGCCGATTGACGGATAGGCCCATCAGGCCATTGTTTCCAAAATCATTTAAATATGAAACGCAAGTGATCATAACAGCACTCTCCAGCGATGGTGAAAATCCTGCTGATGTTTTAGCGGGTATTGGTGCTTCGGCTGCGCTTCTAATTTCAGATATACCATGGAATGGTCCAATCGCAACAGTTCGTGTCGGACAAGTAAATGGTGATTATATAGTGAACCCCACCAATAAACAAATGGAAGATTCTCACATGGAAATGATTGTTTCCGGAAATGAGAATACCATTGTCATGGTTGAGGGTGAAGCGGAGGAAATCAGCGAAGACGAGATGGTGGGTGCTTTAAAAGCTGCTCAAGAAGTCATTGTTAAAATCATTGATCTTCAAAAAGCACTTGCAGCTGAACTGACTATCGTAAAACGAACTATCCCTGAAGAAGAGGAAAATGAAGACCTAAAAACAGAAGTTGAGAATCTTGTTCAAGGTAAAATTAATGATATTATAAAAATTGCTGATAAGATGGAACGCGAGTCTGCAACAGATGCATTATACAAGGATACAAATGATGCTTTAGTTGAAAAATTTCCTGAAATGGAAAAGCAGATTAAAAGTCATATTGATAGCTACTTTAAAACGGCTTTTCGAGGACAGATCTTGAATGAAGGTGTTCGCAGTGATGGTCGGAAAACAGATGAAATCCGTCAAATCACCATTCAACCAGGATTCTTACCTCGAACGCATGGATCGGTACTTTTTACCCGAGGCGAAACACAGGCGCTGGTTGTCCTGACTCTCGGTACGAAAAGTGATGAACAAATCATCGATACAATGGGCGCAGATTATAAGAAGAATTATTATCTTCATTATAATTTCCCCCCATATAGCGTCGGAGAAGTTGGACGGATTGGATTTACAGGACGTCGCGAAATCGGACACGGAAATCTGGCCGAGCGTTCATTAAAAACAATTCTGCCTGAATATGATGATTTTCCATACACAATACGAATCGTGTCGGAAATATTAGAATCAAACGGTTCTTCATCTATGGCATCTGTCTGCGGCGGCTCCCTGGCATTAATGAATGCAGGAGCTCCGACTCGATGTCACGTGGCAGGTATTGCCATGGGATTAGTCCTGGAAGGGGATAAACATGCTATTTTAAGCGATATCCTTGGAGCAGAAGATCATTTAGGTGATATGGACTTTAAAGTGGCCGGTACCAGTGAAGGAATTACTGCTATTCAGCTTGACTTGAAAATTGAGGGTGTTTCCTTCGAATTAATAACGGAAGCTCTGACACAAGCACATGCTGGAAGAATGCATATATTAGGACTGATGAACGAGGCATTACCGGAACCGAATGAAATGTCAAAATACGCTCCACGCATCGTCAGTTTGCAAATCAATCCGAGTAAGATTGGTGCCCTGATTGGACCTGGAGGTAAGAACATCAAGAAAATCATCGAAGATACCGAATGCGAAATCAATGTAGATGATGATGGTGTTGTTACTGTCGCAAATCCTGATGCAGCAAAATGCAATGATGCCATTGAACTCATCAAATCAATCACTATGGAACCCGAAGTAGGTCAAGAGTTTGATGCAATTGTATCACGGTTAATGACATTCGGTGCTTTTGTTGAATTTGCTCCGGGTCGTGAAGGTCTTGTGCATATTTCAGAAATTGATTGGAATCGCACTGAACGGGTGGAGGATGTGTTAAAACCGGGAGATGATGTTCGGGTTAAGCTAATCAAAGTAGATGACCAAGGCAGACTCGATTTCAGTCGTAAAGCTCTCATTCCAAAACCGGAAGGATGGGTTGAACGGCCTAAAAGAGAGAGAAGCGACAGGAGTGACAGCAGACATGGAGGAAACAGGGGACGCCGTCCTTTCAAAAAACGTTTTTAAATCAGATAGATGAGAGAAAATGATTGTCGATACTCCAGAAAAGATTAAAAATCGTGAGAATCGAGATGCATTAACACCTCCTATCACTTTAAAACTGACCCAATCTGGTCATAATGTATTAACAGAGAAACCGCTAATCTTGCGGTTTCTCTGTTTTAGGTTAGGAATCTGTTGGATGAGATGGCTGGAAGAATATCAATTTAAATATGACTGATAATCCAAGTATATTTCATAGTGAGTCATGACCCTTTATTATTAATAGGTGAAATAAATGAGTGAATTTCCCGTATCAAGTCGCGCATCAAAGATAGAATATGCCATCAGAGATGTTGTTGTTCCGGCAATGAAATTGGAAAGTCAGGGGCACACAATTTTGAAACTGAATATTGGCGATCCGTTGGCATACCCGGGTTTTCCCACACCCGATCACATGATCGATGCATTTTGTGATGGCTTAAGAAATCAAAGAAATGGCTACTCTCCGTCATATGGACTTCCGGAACTAAGAGAAGCAATTGCGCTGGATGAATCCCGTAAGAAAAATGGAGGGTGGAATTGTACTTTCGAGGACGTGTACGTTTGTCATGGAGTTACAGAAGCATTACAGATAATTTTTGCCGCATTTTTGCAACCGGGCGATAAAATACTGGCACCCGGACCTCATTATCCCCCTTATATGGCATATCCGCAATTATTCAGCGGAGAGACTGTAGAATATGAATTGGATGAAGAGAATGGCTGGTCGATCGATATAGATGACCTCGAATCAAAAATGGATGATAAAGTCCGGTTGATTGTTGTGATAAATCCAAATAATCCAACAGGCGGTGTGGCAAATAAAAGTCAACTCGAGGCAATTATTAACATTGCCGGTTCATGGCCAAATTGTGCTATCCTTAGCGATGAGATCTATGACGAAATAAATTTTAAAGGCAATCATTATTCTACTGCCTCTTTATCACAAAATGTTCCTGTGATTACTCTAAACGGAGTTTCAAAAGTGTTCTATGCTCCGGGATGGAGAATCGGATATATGGCATGGCATGATCCACATGACGAACTGTTACTCGTTAGAGATGGTGTTGAACGACTGCTTCGGTCAAGACTTTGTGCATCAACTCCTGCTCAATTGGGATATTTAGCCGGGCTGGAAGGCCCAAGAGAGTGGATGAACGGTTACACAAATCGACTACTTAAACAACGTAATCTGTGCATTCAAAGAATCCAATCCATAGATGGTTTGGAAGTAACAAAACCTGATGGATCCTTCTATATGTTTGTTCGCCATACCGACGAAAAGTGGAAATCTAACGACAAGGAATTTGTTCTGAAATTATTGCATGAAGAACATGTATTGGTGGTTCACGGTTCTGGATTTTCCCCGGAATACGGGCAGGGACATTTCAGGATTGTATTTTTGCCGGCTTTGGAAATTCTGAACGAGGCATTTGATCGAATTGAATGCTTCCTTATTAAACACAGAAAGTAAATGGGTGAAGCTATTTGCATAATAATAGCAATAAAAAGTCTATGGTGCCGTCCGCCATATTTTTTTGGGATTCACGAAATCAATGATTGTATTAAAGAATTAATTTAAACTATTTGCACCGTCGGTATGTCTGCATTAATTTAAAGTATTACTTTAAATAACGAATTTATGGGAACCGATCCAAAACAAATCAAAAAACTATATTATTCCATTGGCGAAGTCAGTGAAATAACGGGTTTGAAGCCTTACGTACTTCGTTATTGGGAAACTGAATTTAAGCAGTTAGCTCCGCCAAAAAATCGAGCCGGTAATCGTACATATAGACAGAAAGATATTGATACTATATTATTAATTAAGGATTTACTGTACAGTCGAAAATTTACGATCAAAGGTGCAAAAAGCCAGTTGTCAATAGGTGAATCAGTCGAAGAAATCATAGAAAGTCCTCCGATCGTAGAGGCTAAAAACGATTCAAGTAAGGTTTTGCTTAAAGTAAAGCAGGAGCTGGAAGCGCTGATAGAATTTTTACATCATCATTAACGGAGCGTGGCGTAGCCCGGTAGCGCACTGCAATGGGGTTGCAGGGGTCGCAGGTTCAAATCCTGTCGCTCCGACATGGTAAATGAAGCCTTTTTCATATTGAAAAAGGCTTTTATTTTCTTCCATGCTTTCTAGTCAAATAATGATCATAGATCCATCGATGGTTAATCCGGAGATCGGTGCGATAAATAATATTGCCATCCGTTCAGAATTACCCATTTCTATTCATTTCCCCGCTCTTTTCGGATGCGATAGCATCCGAAATAATAATGGACTCATAGCCGGAATCATTATAATGGGCAGTTTGGCTTCTGTTCAAGATGAGTATGAATGGCAAAATTTTCTTCAAAATTTTATTCTTGAAGCATCTGATGACCTAATTCCTGTTTTGGGTATTTGTTACGGGCATCAATTATTAGCCCATGTCTTTGGTGGAAAAGTGGAACCGCTATGGAACGGTGAAAAAAAGAGGGGAGTGCGTAACGTGAATTTATCTGCCAATCGCTTGTGGAGCTATAAGCAATCAGGTATTTTAGCTTATTCACATTTAGAAGGTGTGGTTGAATGCCCAAATGATTTTGAAGTGATTGCCACAAGCGCAATGGTTCAAATAGATGGAATTGCCTCAAAGACAAAACCGATTTGGGGTTTTCAGCCTCACATAGAAGCCACACAGAGTTTTTTAAAAAAACGAGAAATGGGGGAACATTTTAGCTATAATTTTGGATATGAAATTTTGGACTCATTTTTAAGATTTTGTTCAAATAAATAAAATTTTAAATTAATTTATCCGGAATAATTCATGGCTAATGGCATAATCAGATTATCTATATTCAGGTGCATCATTAAATAAATTCAGATAGAAATTCATTTTATTATGAACTTGTTCCAAGACCCTACATTTATCCCAATCACTATTATATTTTTAATATTATTGTTAGTTGCGTTGTGGCAAAAACTTGACAGATACATTATTCCTTTATCCATTGTTTATGCCATCTATGCTGTTCTTACCGCATTTACGATTGAAAAAACCTTACCAGCAGAAATATTAGCTCAACCGGTTGATAACAAATCTGCTGTCATTGATATAATTGGAGATGGTGTTAACCTTGTTGAAATCATTAATGATTCCAGCGAAGTCAATTTCAAAAAAGACACTGTAAATATTGAAAATGAGCTCGTTAAAACCATTCCTGACCTTCGAGTAAATTCCCTGCTTTTTTGTGAATCCATGATAGACAGTATCCGAAAACCGATCAATATTGGAAATGAATTTTCTACTACCCTTGAAAAAGTGTATTGTTATTCAGGGATTCGAAACATCCTGGGAAAAAGAACCATATTGTATGAATGGTATTTTGAAGGAAAATATATTGATACAATTCCAGTCGATATAGATCGATCGGTTCATTGGCGTTCTTGGACATATAAAACTATAAAAAATGCTCAAGTGGGACAATGGTATGTTGTTATTAGGGATGAGCTCACAGATACAGCCTTAGACACGGCATATTTCACAATGATTAATGAATGACTAAAACACACAATTTACTACAAGAGACCTGTGCAAAACCTATAGCACAAATTAAAAAGTTTAAAATTTCGTCCGCCAGCCGGCGGATTGGAAAAATTATTCATAGCTGTGCTATTAATTGCATTTCCCGCCTTAATCAAACAAATTTTAACTCTTTTTTCTTTACACTTAAGATTTCGCAAATATCTCTACTAATTATAATTTCTTTTTTACTGTTTTCATGCGGGAAAATCGAATCGTATCGAAGCATCCCCATGAGTTGGAAAAATATAACAGCTGAATTTGAAGATTTACCGAACGGCATTCGGGTGTTTTCTGGGCGAAATAAGCAAATTCCCATCAATGCCTGGTATGTTGAAGTGGACAGTAAACAATTAGATACGGATATTGTAATTTCATCCGACGAAGATAGAAGGGAAACCCCGAGTCAATTTGCTGAAAGATTGAACGCAGTTGTCGTTATTAACGGTGGATATTTTTTAATGCATAAAAATCCGGCAGAACACGTTGGATTAATAATGCGAAACGGTGAAATCATTACCCATTCATTACGTTCTTTGCTTAAGAGAGATAAAAGGTATTACGTCACACGCAGTGCTATTGGTTTTGATGCCAATGGAGAAATGGATATTGCCTGGATTGCCAGTCGTAATGATTCTCTTTTTGAATGGAGTAAACCAATGGATAATAGGCCCGACACTCCCATTGAAGCACTTGATTTTAGTCAGTCATCTTATTGGAATGTGGAAAGTGCTTTACAGGCTGGACCGGTGATAATCCATAAAGGCCGTCGAAATGTCACAGATGTTGAAGAAGCATTCTTCTGGACAAAAATCCCTGATATTCACCCCCGTTCTGCGGCCGGATACAAAAAGGACGGAAAACAAATATTCCTCGTTGTGGACGGGAGGCAACCTGACAGCAGGGGAGTTGATTTAATAGAATTAGCCATTATTATGGATGACCTGGGCTGTGAAGAAGCAATCAATCTTGATGGAGGCGGGTCAAGTGCTCTTGTAGTCAACGGGAGACTGTTAAATAAACCGGCTGGTTTTACGACTCAACGTGAAGTGATGTCCGCAATCGCAGTATATTCAAATTAAATGTCAGAAACATATATCATTGTCCCCGTATACAATGGGGAACAATATATTGAATTGTTTCTCGATCAAATCGATGATAAATACCGTAAGAAACTGATTTTTATTAACGATGGCAGTGGAGATAGGTCAGGGGAAATTTTAAATGAGAAAAATGTAATTGTGATAAATCATGAATCGAATAAAGGCAAAGGTGCAGCCATAAAATCTGCATTGGGATGGATTAAAAACCACGGTGGAAATTCTGTTATTACAATTGATATCGACTTTCAACATCCTCTTGAACTATTAAGCAAGTTCAGCCATATTCCGAAAGAAACGATTGTATTAGGGTATCGGAAAGATCGAAAATCAATGCCTGTATTAAGAAAATTTTCAAATTTTATGACAAGCTTGCTGGTTTCAGTTCGAAGTGGAAACGTTATTAAAGATTCACAATGTGGCTATAGGGCATTTGATATGGATATTTTTAAGCGTGTGTCATGTGAGGAAAATGGGTTTCATTATGAGAGTGAGTTTTTGATTAAATCTTCATTAATTGGATGGAAAATCAATCATATCAACATACAAACGATATATGAGAATCAACCATCGGCAATGAATCATTTCAGTGATACAATAAAATTCATTAAACTTTGGTTTAAAAGCTTTTTGTGGACATGAAGACGATTAGAAAAATATACGATTGGGTTTTACATTGGGCGGAAACACCTTACGGACCAATGGCCCTTTTTATCCTGGCATTTGCAGAATCATCATTTTTTCCCATACCGCCGGATGTATTATTAATTGCGTTGGCTTTAGGAGCCCGAAAAAAATCATTTTCCTTTGCTCTCATCTGCAGCATTGCAAGTATTGCCGGTGGATTATTCGGGTATGGTATTGGTCATTATTTATGGTGGGAGGGGGGTGTTTATTCAGGAGTCGCACATTTTTTCTTCAATAATATACCCGGATTTACTGAAGATTTATTTATGTCTATTCAAAAACAATATTCAGAATATGGATTTATGATAATATTTACGGCAGGTTTTACACCGATTCCGTACAAGATTTTTACTATTTCCGCCGGTGCTTTTGATATAAACTTACTCTTATTTGTTATTGCATCTGCTGCTAGCCGGACTGCCCGGTTCTTCCTTGTAGCCGGCTTGATTTGGAAATTTGGGAAACCGATTACTGTTTTTATTGATAAATATTTCAATCTTTTAACACTGATATTTACACTATTGCTTGTAGGCGGATTTTTCTTCATTAAGTATCTATTCTGACGAATTAACCGTTTATTCCCTCTGATAATCATTCTAAATTCCGAACCCTTTTCGGGGTGTAGCGCCCGCCTTTGCAAAAGCTGCGGCGGACAGGCAGCTCCGGTGGCTTGAGATTGGAAATCAGGATATTTATCGATATTTTGTCTATTATTAAGTCAACGAATGAATATTCGGGGTGTAGCGCAGCCCGGTTAGCGCGCGTCGTTCGGGACGACGAGGTCGGAGGTTCAAATCCTCTCACCCCGACTTTTTGATTACGGGTGATCGGTAGCAAGTAGAATTTTGGCTTGTTTGTTGATACGATAACTTGTACCATTTCACCCCAGTTACAATAACCAGTTACCCCGCCACATGGCGGGCAGGCATTAACCAGTTAATAATAAAATAATGAGTTATAATTTTAAAAAAATAGAGTCCAAGTGGCAGACCTTTTGGGAAAAGAATAAAACCTTTAAGGTGAACGAAAATAACGGCAAGTTGAAATATTACGTGTTAGATATGTTTCCCTATCCATCTGGAGCCGGGTTACACGTTGGTCATCCTTTAGGTTATATTGCGACGGATATTGTTGCTCGCTACAAACGAATGAAGGGCTTTAATGTGCTTCATCCAATGGGTTGGGATGCGTTTGGTCTTCCGGCTGAACAGTATGCCATTAAAACCGGAACTCATCCTAAAGAAACCACCAAGAAAAATATCGATAATTTTCGTCGACAAATTAAAATGCTTGGCTTTTCTTATGACTGGGACCGGGAAATCAATACGACAGATACTGTTTATATAAAATGGACACAATGGATTTTTCTTCAATTGTATAAAAAAGGTTTGGCATATGAAGCGGATAAGCCGGTGAATTGGTGCCCTGAGTTAAAAGCTGTCTTGGCGAACGAAGAAGTTGTTGATGGAAAGTCTGAAATGGGAGGTCATCCGGTCTATCGAGTCCCCATGCGCCAATGGATGCTCAAAATCACTGACTATGCTGAATCGCTATTAGCGGGATTGGATGAGGTTGATTGGCCGCAGAGTGTAAAAGAACTGCAGCGTAACTGGATTGGACGTTCCGAAGGGGCAGACGTTGATTTTCCTGTTGAAAATACTCATAAGACAATATCGGTATTTACTACACGTCCGGATACTCTCTTTGGAGCGACGTATATGGTACTATCTCCCGAACATCCATTTGTGGATGAATTAACGATCGCGAGTCAAAAAGAACCTGTTAAGAAATATCAGAAGATTGCCAGCAGGAAGTCAGATTTGGAAAGGGGAGAGCTCAATAAAGAAAAAACAGGCGTTTTTACAGGCAGTTACGCTATCAATCCGGTTAATGATGAAAAAATCCCTATTTGGATCGCTGATTATGTTTTGATGTCTTACGGAACCGGCGCCATTATGGCAGTTCCCGGTGAAGATCAGCGTGATTGGGATTTCGCAACAGAATTTGACCTTCCAATCATTAGAACTGTTAAGGTACCTGACGATTATGATGGTGATGCTTATACCGGTGATGGCCCGGCAATCAATAGTGAATTTTTGAATGGTTTATATATTCATGACGCCAAGAAAAAAATGATCGAATGGCTGGAAACAGAAAAAAAAGGTAAAGGGTCCGTTCGATATAAACTTCGTGATTGGCTATTTTCACGTCAGAGATATTGGGGTGAGCCAATTCCCATTATCCATTATAATGATGAGATTAAACCGTTAAAGGATTCTGAATTGCCATTAGTATTGCCGGAAATAGAGAAATTTGAACCATCCGGTACAGGTGAATCACCCCTGGTTAATATTAAAGAATGGGTGGAAATCAAAAACGATGAGGGAGAAGTCATCGGTCTGCGAGAAACGAACACCATGCCTCAATGGGCCGGATCCTGCTGGTATTATTTGCGCTATATTGATCCTGCAAACATTGAACAGCCCTGGGATAAAGACAAAGAATCTTACTGGATGCCCGTGGATTTGTATGTCGGCGGTGCGGAACACGCAGTATTGCATTTGCTTTATGCACGTTTTTGGCATCATGTTTTGCATGATTTGGGGTTTGTTTCAACCCGGGAGCCATTTAAGAAATTATTTAACCAGGGTATGATCTTGGGTGAAGATGGTTCTAAAATGAGCAAATCCCGTGGAAATGTGATCAATCCGGATGAAATTGTTGATGAATTCGGCTCTGATTCCATGCGATTATACGAAATGTTCATGGGACCACTGGATAAAGCAAAACCCTGGAATACCAAAGGATTGCAAGGGTGTTCAAGATTTATCAACAAATTATGGTCAAAAGTTTGCTCCAACGGTGGAATATCTACAGATATTACTGAAGATGCGCCAAATGATGAAACGGTTAAGTTATTACACCAAACCATAAAGAAAATCGGTGATGATATAGAAAACTTGCGGTTTAATACGGCTATTTCGCAAATGATGATATTTACCAATCATTTAATCACATTAGATAATGTACCCAAAAGCGTTTTAGAAGCATTTGTAAAAATGTTAGCGCCGTTTACTCCACATGTAGCTGAAGAAATATGGGAATATTTGGGACATAATGAAACAATCACTTATGAATCCTGGCCGGAATTTGATGAAACCTTGAGCAAAGAAGATTTAATTACTATAGCTATTCAGGTGAATGGAAAACTCCGTGCCGATATTAACATGGCTGCAAATTCAGATAAAGAAGATATATTATCAAGTGCGAAAGAAAATAAACGAATTAAGTTATATATAGAAGGAAAAGAAATTATTAAAGAAATATACGTGCCAGGAAGGCTTGTGAACTTTGTAATTAAGTAAATATCGTACTGGGCATGTAATTATACATAATATATATTATATGCCAATTATATGGACGCAGTGAACTCCTGGAGGTTCTCTTTCTTCCCTATGACCATTATTATTTGATTACGATTTAATATATAATCTGAACCGGGATTAACGAGCACTTCGCCATTCTTTTCTATGATTCCAATAATTAATAAGCCATATTTTTCTCTTAATTGTGAATCCTTGATCATAATACCATCATATTTATCAATTTCGCTTAATTTGATTTCGTCTATTCCATAATCAATCGATGTATGTGGTGTTGTAACGGATACGCTGTCTTCCAATTGCGGAGTTAATAATAATTCTGACATTTTATGGCCGCCTGCCACATATGGGTTTACAATTTTATCAACGCCTACTCTCTTTAATTTTAATAATGTATCGTTAATACTGCACCTGGAAACGAGAAACGCTTCATTGTTCAATGTTCTGATGGACATACTAACATATAAATTATCCTGGTCTGTATTTAATACGACAACAATCCCCTTTGCTTTTTGGACACCGGCCTCATTAAGTGTTTCTTCTAATGTGGCATCTCCTTCTACATATAAAAACCCACACTCCATAATCTTTTTGATTTTATCAGGATTTTTTTCAATAATAACGAATGTTTGTTTTTTTTCATGCATTTCATCGGCAATAACAGCTCCCATCCTGCCATAACCACAAATGATGTAATGATCTTTAAGCTTATTGACACGTTTTAACATTTTCCGTCTCCGATATTGGTTTAATTCTAAAAGTTCGCTGCCGAACTGCGAGATGAGATATGCGAAACTGGTGACGCCAAATATAATAATAATGATGGTCCAAACCTGCCCTGCTTCTGATAAAGGATGGACTTCCTGAAATCCCACGGTTGCTAAGGTAATGAACGTCATGAAAAGACTGTCTAACAAACTCCATTCCTCCCCGCCAATTATATAAAACCCGATCGTCGCTATTCCCACCAGGGAAATACCCCAAATAACGATTTGTTTTGTTCTGGAATGTTTCATTTTATGATTTTACTGACGCTCTGATCCAATTGAGATATTCTTTCGATCCGTTTTGAATGGGCAATGAAATGATTTCCGGTATTTCGTAAGGATGAATATCACCGATAAGCCGATAAACGTCTTTTTCATTATTTTTTGTTGTTTTAATGAGCAGTAGACATTCTGATTCATTACACTGCTTTCCCTTCCAGACATATACAGATTGTATACCGGGAATAATATTCACACAGGCAACTTTTCCTGACGTTATCAGTTTATTAGCGACAGTTTGAGCATCGGTTTCAGTACCGATTGTGGAAAGAATCATGACGAATTCCATGGAAAGAATTTAGAGTTACAAACGAAACCTTTCTATGGGAATTATTTAGATTGTATGTGAGACAATAATTACGGATTGTAAATGGACCTGCTTCTCAATTATTTTTCCAAAAAGTCTCTCATATTATAAATCGTCTATCTTTTATTGCCACATCAGTTGTGCTCCAAATCCTCAATCCACACCGTTTTACTATTTACATATAATTTCTCTTAAATATGGGGAAACCATCTATAGCATTACAGAAAGAAATCATTAACTTGACCCCCTTAAATAATCAAGTATATTTGTTATAATGAAAGATCCTCATATCAGAAATAAAATCAAACGGATTCGCAAGTACCTTAAATGGAGAAATACTGTTTCTTCTTTTGTCCAACGATCACTTCTTCAGATCAAATCGTTTGATCAGCTATTTGTCATCATTATTGCGATGCTCATTGGTGTTGTGTCCGGGTATGGAGCAGCTGGATTCAGATACCTGATTGATTTTTTCAGGGATATCTCCTGGGGGAGTGGTAATTACGTTGATGTTATTCGTGCTACACCTATTTATCTCAAGATCGGTATTCCAATTGTCGGGGGAATTATTGTTGCCATATTTGTAGATCGGTTCGCCCCGGAAGCCAAAGGACACGGTGTCCCTGAAGTTATGGATGCAGTGGCAACCAAAAACGGCTTTATTCGAATGAGAGTTGTTTTAGTCAAGGCATTGGCTTCAGCCTTATCAATTGGAAGTGGAGCGGCCATAGGACGTGAAGGTCCCATTGTACAAATTGGATCGGCATTTGGTTCGTCCATGGGGCAGCTTTTTCGGGTATCGACACGTAGGATGAAAACATTTATTGGTTGCGGTGCCGCAGCGGGAATTGCAGCAACTTTTAATGCACCTATCGCCGGAGCGATCTTTGCCAGTGAAGTTATCCTGGGTGATTTTAGTATTGCTGCTATTGGACCTATCATCATTTCTTCTGTTTTTGGGACAGTCATTTCGCGTAGTATATATGGCGATTTTCCGGCATTTATTCCACCGGTTTACACCCTGCAATCTTCCTTTGAAATTATTTTCTATGTTATCCTTGGAATTATAACCGGATTAGCCGGTTGGCTGTTTGTTAAGTCTTTATATTTATCAGAAGATATTTTTGATAACATGAAAATACCCATTAGTGTAAAAGCAGCCATTGGTGGTGCTTGTATTGGACTGTTAGCCGTATTTCTTCCAGAGACCCTGGGTGTCGGATATGAGTCAATGGATCTTGTGCTTTTAGGAAATATGCCATATTTTCTTGCGGCTGCCTTGCTATTTGGGAAAATATTCGCTACCAGTATATCATTGGGCTCCGGTGCTTCGGGCGGTATCTTTGCCCCTGCTTTGTTTATGGGCTCTATGCTTGGAGGAACATTGGGAGGTATTTTTCATGCTATTTATCCCAGTATTGCTGCATCATCTGGTGCGTACGCTCTTGTGGGTATGGCGGCCATGGTGGCAGCGACAACCCATGCTCCTATTACAGCAATCCTCATCATTTTTGAAATGACAACTGAATATTCTGTCATCCTTCCTTTAATGGTTACAAGCATTGTTGCGACGGTACTGACAACACGAATGCTCGATGGAAACATTTATACAATAAAATTGAAACGACGAGGTATTGATATTCACGGGGGTACAGCTATTAATATTCTCGATCAATTGAAGGTGGATAAAATCAAACAGCAACTGCTGGAGGTCATTCAGGATGATACTAAATTGGAAGAACTATTAGGAAAGATGTCCTCCAGTACTCAATATATTTACTATGTGTGTGATTCTCAGAAGAAATTATCCGGAATTATTACTCAGGGGATGATACGACACTTTTTAAACCGCTTGGAAGAAATACCAAAAGGAGCCACTGTTAGCGATATTTATAATACACACTTTCCAAAAATAAATGACAATGTGCCTGTTCACGAAGTCTTGAAGTTAATGTTGGACTCGGACATGCTGGCAATTCCGGTTGTAGATGATCAGGGAATAATAACCGGCCAGGTTTTGCGTCAGGACATTCTACGAGAGTACCAGGAAATGTTAATCCAGACACAAAGTGCCGGGCACTTGGCATCCTCAATGAAGTTTGTTCACAAGTATTATCATGAGAAAAGCGAAGTGATCCCGGGTTTTCTTATGGCGAGAATTAATACACCAACAGAATTCGTGCGTCAATCATTTAAGACATTAAAAATTCGAAGCAAGTATAACATAGACGTGTTACTTATCAGAAAATCAGAGAATGGACAATTCATTGATATTATGCCAAAACCAAATACAATTATTGAACTTGAAGATCAGTTGCTGATATTCGGAAAAAAGGAAGATGTTGAATCCATCTGCCAGTTATCATAACCTGATATCCAGGATCGGATTTTAATGGTTTGATATTTTAACGGTGTTTATTTATAAGTCTTATGAGTGAAGTCTTGGAAAAAGATAAACTTCACCCCAAAGAAGACGACAATAATGATAAAAATATAAGGGTGTTCAACCCAGTGATTTGGTGCAATCCCTGTATCCGTTACTTGTGGCATTTGGAGTAACAGGTTGCCTACAACACCCATCAGAATTAAAGACGATGAAACCAAGACTGAATTATTACTCCGGCAATGGTTAGTCGTAATAATATTGTCATTGCACTGATAGAGGAACGAACGACAAAGCAATCTCCTAAAGGCTGCAGTATCAAGGAGATCGCTTCGTTGCTCCACGCCTCGCGATGACAAGGAGTATTGTGTTATCTTTGATACGACTAATGTATACCGGAGTAATAAACATGATAAGGTTTCTGGTTTGTTAGCGGCTACTATTATATCGCGGCGTTCAATTAATCCTTCTATCCATGACTCACGAAATAAATCAAATCGCTTCCTTGCCGCCCACGGCACGCAAGCCGGACGGGATGCTCTATTAATCAATTATTGATACCTTTTTCTCTTTGAAGATTCATGGAAAATGTATCATTTCAATAAATCGCTTACTTTTTTTAATGCTTTTGTTGATACCGGGTTGGTTCGTTCCAGTTTAGAGATATACGCTTGTGTCACATCCATTTTTTCAGCCAATTCCTTTTGAGTAAGGCCAGCATTTAAACGTAGCAAATGGACGGGATTATCCACATAATCCTCAAAATTAAAATCAACGATTTCGCCACCCAAAGAATCACTTAGAACATCCTGAATATAGGCAACATCAATTAAACCTTCATCAGCATATGTGATAAATTCATCATAAGGGATGATAACATAATCAACCTTTTGTTTTTTCTTTATTACTTGAATACTCATCTATAAATCTCCTTTCTATGTTTAACTGAAATTAAAATAATTACCAATTCAGTTTTTCTTTTCTCAAATAAAATTCTGTAGTTCCCACTTCTAATTCTATAATACTCATCAGATCCTATTAGTTTTTTAATGTCCAACGGCTCCCAATTCCCAATAGCTAACAACGATAGTTTTTCCAAAATAAGATACTTTCTTCGTTTTTCAAGTTTTCCAAATTCTTTTTGGAATTTCTTTGTTTGCTGCAACTTAAACATAACAAAATATAACCTAAATAAGAACCAAATTCAACATATCTATATTGGTGCAGTTAAAGGGGTTTATAAGTTAGAATCCTTAATTGGTCTCGGTGTCTATAAGTACGCCCGACAGGATTCGAACCTGTGACCTCTTGCTCCGGAGGCAAGCGCTCTATCCAGCTGAGCTACGGGCGCATCTTGTTCATTAAAATAAGCATTGTCCGTAGCGAAGCGAAGCTACCTGTCCCGATAAATCGGGAAGCTACGGGCGTATATTTTTCAATATTAGTAAATGTGAAATTAATGTTTATTAAATATAACTTGTGATAGGTTATTAGTAACTGGTGAGTAGTAACTAGAAACCAATCTACCAGTTACAAATCACCAGCTACGACTCCACCACTCACCAAATGTTCTGCAGCCTCGACTGTATTTTCCACTAGCATTGCGATTGTCATCACTCCTACGCCGCCGGGAACCGGTGTAATGGCTGACGCTTTTTCTGCGACGTTAATAAAATCAACATCACCAACTAATGTGTATCCTTTTTTAGAATCATCCTCTACCCTGTTAATCCCCACATCAATGATCACAACGCCCTTTTTTACTTGATGAGCTTTTACAAATTCAGGTACACCCATAGCTGCAATCAGAATATCAGCCTGACGAGTGAAATAAGAAATATCAGACGTTCCGGAATGACAAATCGTTGTTGTTGCATTGGAAAATTCTTGTTTCAAACTCATCAAGATAGAAACGGGTCGCCCGACAATATTGCTGCGCCCAATCACAACCACATGTTTCCCGGAAGGATCTATTTGATAATACTCAAGAATGCGCATAATTCCTTTTGGTGTACAAGGGATAAAACGGGGGATTCCCGATGCCAGAAGTCCCATATTTTCCGGATGAAAGCCATCCACATCTTTTTCCGGGTTGATTGTCCGGATAACGGTGGATTCATTCAGGTGTTCCGGTAAGGGCATTTGCACTAGAATGCCATGAAAGCGATTATCATTATTTAAATCGTTTATTAAAGATAAAATGTCATTTTCAGGTATATTTTCAGGTAATTTGAACGTTTCAGAGAACAAACCCAATTTATCAAATCGTTTTGCTTTACTATTGACATAAATTTGAGAAGCTGGATTATCACCTACCAAAACAACTGCGAGACCGGGTATTACGCCTGACCGGGTCAGTGAATCTATCCTGGGTTGGAGGGAATGATAAACGTGCTGGCTGACTGTTTTTCCGGATAATATCAATACTTCGGCCATAATAAAAAGATCTTTAATTTTATTGATAAGTTACATATTCTTCGTGAATCTTCGCGGCTGATGACTAAATATTCTCGTCGATAATCTCGATAAGAGACTGAATTTTATTTTCAATTTCAGTTGAAAAGGTTTCTTTGTCGTTTCTTATAGATAATAATTCATCAGAAATATTCATAGCGGCTAAAATGGCGATGCGTTCTGTCGATTGTTCACTGGGCATTTTGTCTTGAACTTCTCTCATTTTTGTATCAACAAATTCAGCAATGCTTTTGATATAGGTAGAATCTGCAGGAGCTTTGACTGTATACTCATGCCCATAAATGGTAACGCGAGCTAAACTATCATTATCCATAATTTTTGTCCCCGTTTAGTTTATTGGTCTCTTAATTTAGCACTAAAATCTTTTTCTATGGTAGCTGTAATATCATTTATTACGGAGTTTATCTCCGCTTCTTCAAGTGTTTTTGAAGGGCTCTGAAACATGATATTAAAGGTGATACTTTTTTTATTTTCGCCAAGTGACTTATGTCTAAAAATATTTTTAGGAAATGCAGATTGAAAATTTGCACCCCCGGCATTCTTAATGGATAATATTACATCTTCCGCTTCAATATATTCATTCATTACAAAATTCAAATCCCGTTCCACTTTTGGAAATGGAATAATGGATTCGTATTTAATCGATTGATTCATTGCCTGAATAATTTGTTTTAAATCAATCTGAAAGCCAAAGACATTTTTAGCATCGATATCCAACACTGTGAGAATAGACTGATTCAGTTTGCCGCAATAACCTATTTCAGATTGATTATATCGGATACTGACACCATATTCATAATGATTATGTTTATTCGTTTTAAAAGATAACTCCGGCAAGTTAAGACCGGCAAAAAATCCGGATATATAGCTTTTTAATGTATAGAATGAATGGGGTAATGCCTCTCCATGAACATTTTCACTCTGCATTTCGCCGTGAATGATTCCTACCAATTGAAGCTGTTCGGTATATTCAGTGTCCCGGTAATAAATGTTGCCAATTTCAAAGAGTCTTAAATGGTTGAATCCACTGTGAATATTATGATTCAGCGTTTGGAGTAGTCCGGGAAATAATGACGTACGTAAATGAGACATTGCACTGCTTAAGGGATTTTTCATTGGAATAGCATTATTTCCCATCAGGTTGCTTGTTTTTTCATCTGTCAAGGAATTTAAATAACACTGATTAAAGCCTAATCCACTCAATACAGCTGTTATGTTGGTAATTCCGTCTTCGGGGTCGATATCTCCCGGATCATATAATCCTTTGTAGTGGAAACTGGCAGGTATATGATCATATCCAACCATGCGGCACAGTTCTTCAATCAAATCGACTTCTCGTTCAAGGTCCGGTCGAAACGGCGGTTGCTTGCACGTCCAGGTACCCACACCGGATTCATCAACAACAATTTCTAATGAAGATAGAGTGTCCTTAATAAAATCATCAGATAAATCAACTCCGGCTAATATATCGACCTTCTGTCGAGTTAAAGTGATTGATTTCTGCACGATCTTTTTTGGGTAGGCATCTATAATTCCGGGTACCCATTCCCCCCCGGCCAGATCCTCCAATAATTCTACTACACGCCAATACGCATTCATGGCGCCATCCGGATCAGCACCCCGTTCAAACCGTTTGGATGCATCTGTTGTCATGTTAAGTGATTTTGCTCCTAAACGTATGGTAATTGGATCAAAATAAGCACTTTCGATCAAAACATTTTTGCTTGATTCGCTTACTGCAGAATCATATCCACCCATTACACCGGCAATGGCAATTGGATGCTTACCGTCGGTGATTAATAGCTGGTCTGTTAACGTTCGATCTAATTCATCAAGCGTTTTAAAAGATTCCCCCTTTTTCGCTTTACGGATGGAAATTGTTTTTGATGGAATTTTATCATAATCAAAGATGTGGGTTGGATGGCCCATTTCCAATAAAACATAATTGGAAATATCGACAATATTGTTAATGCTGCGCTGACCCGCAGATTCTAATGCTGCCTTCATCCAGCCGGGAGATGGACCGATATGTATATTTTTTACAACACCGGCAACGTATCGAGGACATGAATCGGGATCTTCGATATTGATTGTTAGCATTTTTTCAACATCATTGGATTTGAATTCTTTTTCTTTATAAATAATTTGATTGAGTTTACGGCCGGTTTTTGCGGCAATATCACGTGCCACACCGAAATGGGACATGCAGTCAGGACGGTTAGGTGTCAAATCGATCTCTAAATAATCCTGATCGGTAAAATAGTCGTTGAAATCAGTTCCGGGTTTGGCTTTGTCATCCAATACCATGATACCTTCTTGATTGTCTGATAAGCCCAGTTCGCTCTCGGAACAAATCATGCCATCACTGTGCTCTCCTCTGATTTTAGCTCTTGTAATTATAAAATCGTCGCCCAGAACGGCCCCGACTTTTGCAAAAGGAACTTTTTGCCCGGCATCGACATTTGGAGCGCCGCAAACCACTTGAAACTCTTCTTCGCCATCCGATACGATGCATAATTTCAGGCGGTCAGCGTTGGGATGCTTTTCTGCTTTTATTACGAGTCCGACCACAATACCTGAAAAATGCTGTTTTTCCGGCACTTCTGCTTCCAGCCCGAGCATAGACAGCATATCCGCCAGTTCATCCGGAGATTCGTTGATTTCAACGTATTGTCGCAGCCAATTGATAGAAACACGCATCAGAATTGCTCCAGAAAGCGCACATCGTTCTGATAAAACAGGCGAATATCATCAATGCCAAACTTTAGCATGGTCATCCGTTCAATACCCATTCCAAAAGCATATCCGTGCCAGACACTGGAATCGTAACCTATATTATCAAACACATTAGGATCGACCATACCGCACCCGAGGATTTCCATCCATTTCCCCCGTTTTTCATCCCAGATATCAACTTCCGCACTGGGTTCGGTAAATGGAAAATAACTTGGGCGGAATCTCATCTGTGTATTCTCGCCAAAAAAGCGTTTCACAAAATAGTCTATAATTCCCTTCAGATCTGCCATGGAAACATGTTTGTCAACATAAAGACCCTCGATCTGGTGAAATAAACAATAACTTTTATAACTGACTGCTTCATTGCGATATACACGTCCGGGAACAACATAACGCAACGGCGGTTCACGATTCTCCATTAAATGGATCTGAACATTGGATGTATGCGTACGCAATACCATATTATCCGTTATAAAGAACGTATCCTGCATATCTCTTGCAGGATGATGTTTGGGGATGTTTAATGCTTCAAAATTGTGGTAATCATCTTCAATTTCCGGTCCATAAGCCACTTTAAAACCAACGGATTTAAAAATCGATTTTATTTCATCCAGCGTTTGCTGTAACGGATGAACGGAGCCGCTTTTGAATGGAAGCCCGGGTAAAGATAAATCCAATAATTCCTGATCACCCTTTTCATCTGTTTGGGAATAACTGGTTTGACGGTCAAATTCCCCCTGGAGCTCATTTTTCAGTGAATTAATTTGTTGACCGGCAGCCGGTTTTTCAGAAATGGATAATTCAGCTAAAGTGGAATAGAGCCCTGCGAGTAATCCTTTCCGGCCAAAATATTTTGTACGCAGTGATTCAATTTCCCGGGGGTCGGTGGGAAAAGAGTCAATGTCGGCCCGAAAGGAATTTCGGACCGACTTTATAGACTCAAGGATTGACATTGTCAGTTCTTGACAGAACTCACAAGTTCAGCGAAAGAATCAGGATTGTTCATTGCCATATCGGCAAGGACCTTGCGATCCAGCTCAATCTCTTTTTCTTTCAATCCGGCAATAAATGCAGAATAGGACATACCATGTTGTCGGACAGCCGCGTTAATGCGCGTGATCCATAATCTGCGGAAAAAACGTTTCCGCTGACGGCGATCACGATAGGCATATTGCCCTGCTTTCCAAACTGCGTCTTTTGCAGCTTTGAAATTGCGGCTCCGGGCACCATAGTAGCCTTTGGCCTGCTTTACTACCTTACGATGACGTCTGTGTCGAGGCACAGAACTATTTGCTCTCGGCATCTTATACTCCTTTTAGATTCCAAGCATCTTGCGGACGCGTTTTTCTTCAGCTTTGGCAACGAAACCTGCTTTACGCATTTTACGTTTTACGCTGTTACTCCGCCTGATGAGCATGTGTCTATGGTTTGCTTTGTTTCGTCGAATACGTCCGGTTCCGGTTAACTTGAACCGCTTTGCGGCGCTCCGACGTGTTTTCATCTTAGGCATTCTCTTCTCCTACTTTGCAATGTACATGAGGGAAATTCTTCGTCCCTCTAATTCTGATTTTTCTTCCGGTTCTGCAATATCTTCCAGAAAGGCATCCACTCGTGCTAATATGGAATCTCCTAAATCCTGGACGCGGGATAACTCTCGACCACGAAACATTACCGTTATCTTTAATTTACATCCGTCTAATAGAAATTTTCTTCCCAGGTTCATTTTTGTTTGTAGATCATGTTCACCAATTCCAGGCCGAACTCGAAGTTCTTTTATTTTGATAACATGTTGTTTTTTCTTACTATTTTGTAGTTTTTTCTTTGCTTCATATTTGATTTTACCAAAATCTAATATTTTACATACCGGTGGATTTGCATTTGGAGCAACTTCAACCAAATCAAGACCACTTTCCTGGGCTTTTGCTATTGCTTCATTAATATTAACAACACCAACTTTTGTGCCATCTTCGGTAATGAGCATGACTTCCGAAGCGTTTATTTTATTGTTTACACGTGTTTTTATCTTTTTTCCGATTATGAACTCCTTTTGTTTATTTCCTTTTGTAATGAATGAATCAAATCATTTAATGGTATTGATCCCAAATCGCCTTGATGTCTTTTTCTCACAGAAACCGTACCGGCCTCCGCTTCTTTTTCGCCGACGATGAGCATTATGTTAATTTTACTTAATTCTGCCTGACGGATTTTAGCTCCGATTTTATCCGCTTTTCCATCCAGCTCAACTCTAAAACCGCTTGAACTTAATTCATCTGTAACATGTGATGCATAATCGATTACTTTATCTGATACTGGCAATACAGCGATTTGTCTTGGGGCAAGCCAAAGAGGGAAATCTCCTCCACAGTGTTCAAGATAAACACCGAAAAACCGCTCTAGTGAACCTAAAATAGCACGATGGATCATCACCGGTCGTTTATCAGATCCATCTTGAGCAATGTACTTCAGTTTAAATCGTTCAGGAAGGACGAAATCAAGTTGAACGGTTGCCAACTGGTGATCCCTCTTCAATGCATCTTTTACATTAAAATCGATTTTGGGTCCATAGAATGCACCTTCTCCCTCATCGATGGTAAAATTGAAGTCAGATTTTTCAAGTAATTCATTTAAAGTGCTCTCAGCCAAATCCCAAAGTTTCGCATCACCCAATGCTTTTTCCGGTTTTGTACTTAAAGCGACTGTTATTTCATTAAAATTGAACGCTTTAAATACCTCACGGATCATTTCGAAAAGAATGGTTATTTCTTCCCCGATTTGTTCAGGCATACAAAAAATATGCGCATCATCCTGAGACATACTTCTAACACGTGTCAGCCCGGAAATAACTCCGGCTTTTTCAAATCGATGCAGCCGGCCAAAATCTGCCATACGAATTGGAAGATCTCGATAGGAATGAAGTTCATGGCTATATATCAACGTATGACCCGGGCAATTCATGGGTTTTAAACCAAATTCCCTTTCCCCCATTTTCATACTAAACATATTATCAATAAACATTTCATAATGTCCGGACTGCTTCCACAATTCCATATCAAAAATTTGAGGGCTGATTACTTCTTTATAATCGTATTTTTGATACAATTCACGTATGAAGTCTACCAGTCCGTTGTATACAATAGTGCCCCAATCTGTAAAAAAGGGACTAGCCGGGGATAATTGATGGAAGAAAAAGAGGTTGAGTTCTTTACCTAATTTGCGATGATCCCGTTTCTTTGCTTCTTCTAAATTATGTAAATATTCTTTTAAGCCTTTTTTAGAACTAAACACCGTACCATAAATACGCTGCAGCATAGTATTGTTTTCATCTCCACGCCAATACGCTCCGGACGTACCTAATAATTTGAAATATTTAATTTTTCCCGTTGAAGGAACATGAGGTCCTCTGCATAAATCCAGAAAATCGTCTTGCCGGTATACTGAAATGGTCTCACTTTCATCAATTGCTTCAATGATTTCGACTTTATACTCTTCTCCCATTTCCTTGAATGTTTTCAGCGCCTCATTTCGTTTCAACTCCAGCCTGGAAATTGAATAATCACTTTTTGCCAACGCCTGCATTTTGGCTTCGATTTTTCCCAGGTCAACATCTGAAAATGTGCTGTCAATATCGAAATCGTAATAAAAACGGTTTTCGATGGCAGGTCCGATAGTCACTTTCGCGTCCGGGAATAATGACTTCACTGCTTGAGCCATTAAATGGGCAGTGCTATGCAATAGTACATCATGCCCTTCTTTTGAATCGCCGGTTACAATTTCGACTTTAGCGTCGTGATCAATGGGGACGGTTAAATCCGTAAACCTGTCATCAATTTTTACGGCAACAGCTGCTTCCGCTAAACGAGGTCCGATACTTTCAGCTATTTGCAGCGAATTTATACCGGCAGGAAATGAACGTGTCGATTTGTCCGGGAATGTTATGGTAATGTCATTCATGTGTTATAAGTATGGAAATACAAATTAAAAAATTGTGCAGATGGTCGTCAGCGAATTCGGAACGAGTCCCTGTGGTTGCATTGTTTTATATGTTTTATTTTTCACAATAAAATGATCACTATTATTAACGCGGGCGATGGCAGACTTCCCTCCTACCCCCGATAAATCGGGCTACGGCGGACAGGGAACTGCCAAACACTTCACTTGAGTGGGCGATGGCAGACTTGAACTGCCGACCTCTTGCATGTCAAGCAAGCACTCTAACCAACTGAGCTAATCGCCCCATTACATGGGTAAATGAGCCGACGAATTTAATGCTTTTATGAGGGAAAAATAGAAAGAATTATAAATTTTAATTATCCGAAACTGTTTGAAATGCTTCCGTATAAGCTATATGATTATGAAGTAATTCATTCGCTTTATTAATAAAATCATCCTGTTGGATATTATAGCGAATTCTTCCCTTATTACCTTCAAGGATTTGAGCGAAGTTTGAGTAAACGCCATTTTCCAGATCGCTATATTCCGTATCAAACAAGGATTCAGTTTCATCTTGGATAAATTCTTCAATAGACTTGAAAGCATAATTCAATTTTGCATTTTTATCGTCATATTTCTTCAGCTTTTCAACGCTTTCTTCAAATTGAATCTGACCGTCGAGTTTGATATCCAGTTCTTTCCCGGATAAGTAATCGGAAAATAATTGCATCATATTTTCTTCATTCAAGACATCATCCATCGTCGGATATTTCATTTTATTATCACGGGCGAATGAGAAGAAATAACTTTTTCTCCAGCATTCTCTTGTTAATGGTCCCACTTTAGTGTCTTCAATAACAAAGTCAGGAGAAATTCCTCCGCCGCCTTTTACCCGCCGGCCTGTTTTGGTCGTGAACAATGTATCCGCATCCACTTTACTCACAATCACATCTTTATTTAAATAATCAGGTTTTTGTATCAATCGACCGCTGGGGATATAATATTTGGCTGTGGTGATCTTTAAAGAGCGTTTTCTATCAATGCCGAATACTGTTTGAACAAGACCCTTTCCAAATGACCTTTTTCCAATGATGATTCCCCTGTCTAAATCCTGGACAACCCCGGAGACAATCTCACTTGCGGATGCACTGCCTTCATTGATCAAAACTGCGATTTTTATATTTTCATCCAAAATCGGCATTTTCTTGGAGATAAATTGCCGGTTAGATTCCTTATTCCTCCCTTTTGTGGAAAGAAGTTTTTCACCTTTGGGTATGATGAATTCAAGAATATCAATGGCTGAAGCCAGCAATCCACCCGGATTATTTCGCAAGTCCAGGATTAGGTTTTTCATATCCTGATCCACCAATGATCGAAGCGCCGATTCTACTTCTTTTGAGGCGTTTTTAGAAAAGCGTGTTAATACAATATATCCGGTATCCTTATCGATCATTTCCGCAAAAGGAACATCATGCACTTTTATATCGGCCCGGGTCAGATGAAAATCAATCGTTTCATCCTCTCCCAGGCGTTTGATCGTTAACACAACGTTCGTTCCCTTTTGGCCGCGAATTAGATCAGCAGCTTCACTTAAATTCAAATTCTTGGTTTCTTTTTTACCTATTTTAACAATGATATCTCCGCTCATAATACCGGCACGCTGCGCGGGAGTATCATCCATGGGAGAAATAACGGTTAAGCGGTCATCTCGTTTACCAAGTTGAATCCCGACGCCGCCGTATTTCCCGCTGGTGAGCATGTTCAGCACATCCCGTTCATCCGATTCAAGATATACGGTGTAAGGATCCAGGTCAGATAACATCTTGTTGATGCTTGTTTTGGTAAATACATCCGTATTGAGTTCGTCAGCATAATTGACAATAAGGTTTTTGTAAACCTCATTAAAAATACGCTGCGATTTGGCGATATTCCGGTATGTATCAGAATTGGAAGCACCTATACCGATAAAAATAATAGCTGTTAATAATAAACTGATAAATATTTTTTTCTTTGAATTAGCAATGGTCATTATTGGAAAAACCTCCTGTCAATTTCTTGCCAAATAATACGATGAATATTTTCAATGGTTTCATGTCCGTCAACAATCATCATTCTTTCCGGAAAGCGTTTTACAAGTTCCAGATACATTTTACGAACATTATGCTGCAATTCCAGGCCGGCTTTTTCAATGCGATCCTGCTCTGAAGAATGACGTCTTCGGAATCCTACTTCGGGTAATACGTCCACGATAAAGGTCAAATCCGGGTGTAAATCTGCCGTGGCAAAGTCATTTAATTCAATCAGCCAATCTACATTCAAATTGCGTCCGCCACCCTGGTATGCCAGTGTGGAATCGGTATAACGGTCGGCAATAACCCAATGACCTAACTCCAGGTTTGGATAGATGACCTCATCCGTCAGTTGAGCCCGGCTGGCAGTCATTAACAACGCCTCCGTCCGGTCTTGAAGTTCGTCCATTCCCTTGGTTAATAAGATTTCCCTGATGGATTCTGAAATGCGTGTTCCACCCGGTTCCCTGACCAGGATTGTTTTACATTCCTTTTTATTCAACTTCTCCAGGATCAGTCTGGCTTGCGTGGTTTTCCCGCAGCCGTCAATTCCTTCGAATGAAATAAACCGTACGTTATTTGAAATAGACATTTGGATCGTCCTTACCGATCATTAATACACATTCACCCTTTGGTGATTTGTTAGAAAAGTACGACATTAATTCCGAAACTGTTCCACGAATTATTTCTTCGTGCATTTTGGTTAATTCCCTGGCCAGAACAGCCGGCCTGTCTCCTATGACGGAATAAATGTCTTTCAACGTCCGGGCTATGCGGTGGGGGCTTTCAAAAAATACAATAGTAGCGCCTTCATTTTTAATGGCTTCCAGTCTTTTCTTCCGCCCTTTCTTTGAGGGGATAAAACCTTCAAAGAGGAATCGGTCGGTGGGCAGACCGGAAGAAACCAGCGCTGTAAGTAATGCGGAGCTTCCGGGAATACTTTCAATCCTGATTTTTTCATCAATGGCAGCGCGAACCAGTTTATACGCCGGATCACTGACGCCAGGGGTTCCGGCATCCGAAATGACAGCAACATCCGCTCCATTTTTCAGTGTTTCAATGATCTTGGGGATTCTCGAAAAGCGATTATGCTCAAAATAACTGATGGTGGGCGTTTGAATATGATAATGCGACAGAAGGATTCTGGAGTGACGTGTATCTTCCGCTGCAATGAGCGAAACAGATTGCAGAATTTCCACTGCCCGGTATGTAAAATCCTTTAAGTTACCGATGGGAGTTGCAACCAGATACAATGTTCCCGGTGTTGGGGAAGATGTCATGTTTTTACTATTATTCCGGTGGATATTATTCGTTTGAAACCACGAAGATATCCATATTTATAGACTCCTCTTGAATTCTCCCCTGTTACCCGCCTGCTTTCATTCGGCGGACAGGCACGGGAGATGGTAAAGGTTTGAATTTCAAATATACGCCTTGAAATGAGTGATTTATTCATACGATTATTAATCACTAGTTAATATATGGATGATGTCAAATCCGGTGTCTGTCTTTTTATCCATTTTGTCCGAGAAATTTATTCTATTCGCGTTCTCTTTTCAACCATTTTAATTCCAAGACGTTCCAGTTCTTCCAGAATCGGAATATATATTTCTTCAGTATTTGGAATCTGGACACCTTTTTGCTTGAATTGTCCATGTGAGATAAAATTAACTCCGACAGCCAGAGGTAGTGACACCGTTCTTGCCATGGCAGAATCACCGAAAGGAATACCGTAATCGATAAGCGTTGACGTAATCATATCCTTTGATCCATCATGATTTTCGACGATAAACGTATGTTTGAGCAGAAGCATATCCTTTTCTCCATCTTTAAAGAATAGCTTTTCCTGCATCCGTTCACTTAAAATATCGAGGTAATTGTCACAGTCCGGAATAAGGTCATCGCTGAAAAAACCCAGCCAATCAATTCGTTTAATAATATCTGAATCTGCAGAGATGCCAAGTCGCTTTGATGCCGCTTGTAATACGTCTTCATCCGTCTTCAAAAGATCTTTCATCATCTGGCGATAGGTCATCCCCTTGAGGTTTTCCCTGGAAGAATCGTCAAGTAAACCCAGATCCACAATGGCTTTGATTGTATCACACCATCCCAGGTTCCGATAGGTTCCCCTCATCACAGTTAATGCATCGTTCAGTGAATATAAATCCTTGTAAGGGAGAGAATCACGGTTTGGATACACTTCAAATTTGCCCAATCCATCAACTTCCTCTATATGATAATTAAGGAAAAGGTCTTTTCCGTCTATATCAATAATTTCTCCATCTTTGAGATAATGAGCAGAATTTTGGGAAGCAAGAACAACACCTTTAGGGCTCCATGAAAATTTGTAGCCAAAGGGATTATCATTATCTTCCGGAGCAGGGAGACCGCCGCAAAACGAATAAAAATGGTGAATCTTCCCTCCTTCACTTTTGACTGAATCAATTATTTTCATTGCAGACATATGATCAATTCCCGGATCAACACCGATTTCGTTCAAGAATAGAAGATTTTTGCTTTTTACGTCCGCATCAAGATCTTTCATTTCTCCGCTTACATAAGATGTCGTTACCATGTTTTTTCCCAATTCCACACAGAGCCTGGCTACTTTAACGTGATATATCCACGGGAGTAAACTAACCACAACGTCATTTTCCGAAATAAATTGGGATAGTTTTTTATCATCTTTCACGTTCAGCGGAAATGCAGCTCCATTTTTATATCCTTCAACCAATTTTTCTGCCTTGCTGACCGTTCGGGAAGCAACTGTTACAAAATTGTCCGGTTGTTCCAGAAGGTACCTGACGCCTGGTTTACTGACTAATCCTGCACCTAACACTAATATTCTTTTCATGTTATTGATCCTTTAAATATTGGGTTATATATTGATATTCCGGGGTAAGGTTCCCGCCATGGAGAATCAATGCCTTTTTAATTGGAGTTGGTAATTTTAAATCCTCATAAGCGGCGTCAAAATTTGTTTGAACAATTTCAGGAATATATACACGGAGAACAGATGAAAAATCCTGCGATGCCTCTTTGGGGAATTCACAGGGTAGAATATCCACAGCCATAACAGTAATTCCGTCACTGTGTGTTCCATCTGAAAATTGATCGGTTGACGGGAAATAAGTAAAAGTAGGCGATCCCGGAGAAGTGTCCTTATGTGTAATTTCAATGGAGCCGTCAATATCACAGCTGATATCCCCAATGACCTTGAGATTTATGTTAGCATTGTGCCGAAGGAAATTCCTGGTGATGAGCCGGGGATAGTCTTCCGTCCAATAAATACAGTTTACCAAAACATCCAGGAAAGGAATATACGTCTCAAATTTTGGTTTATATTTCTCCGGTTGCGTAAAATATTCCTGTAGATCAAATTCACCTTTTATGGGTTCGACGATATGTTCTTCCTTAAATACAACTTTATAAAGATGGAATCTGTCTTTTTTCAACTCATGGTAATTTGTTAAAAGATCATCAGGCGTTATTTCGGTATGCGGAAGACAATCAAGAATTTCTTGTGCTCCCTGCGATACATTTCCGTAGCCGGCAAATCCGAAAACAAGTGGAGAAAGTTGAGACGGGTTCCCTTCCCGTTTGATTTTTTCTCCTATCCGGGTAATATTTTCTTTGGCATCTTCGATAGAATCATATCGAAAAGGCTGCTGAATATCACTAAAATAATTGTCGATCCCGGAGAGTTTCAATTTTTCCCCCAGTGAGTGCAGAGTTTCAACCATACCTGCAAGACCGGCGTATCTTCCAAAGAAAATCAGGCGTTGATTTTGTTCATTTGCGATTTTCTCATAATCAATCAGGTTGCAGCCCAATTCCATCATTCGTTTTAACATGGGCATATTATACGATTGTCCTTTAATAACATGAGAAAAGAAAATATACGTTTGATTATTTTGAAAGAAATCAACGGGGATTTCTTTGACAGCTAATATCAAATTTGCCGGTTGAAGATCTTCAGAAATTTCAGCTCCATTCCGTGCATAATTTTCTTCAGAAAAGACGCGTAAATCCGACGGCTGAATTATCGTTTTAATACCGAATTTATCATGAAGCATATGAACATCTTCAGGCGTCAATGGGACACGTCTTTCCCACACGCTTTTATCTTCCCGACGAATTCCGATTATCTGAGACATGTGTATCTGTTATCCTGAATTATACTTATAAGTTTACTACGAAAAGGGGTTAAAACCCCTCTATTGTTGGTATTACGGATAAACCCCGACCTGAAGGACGGGGTAAGTATTTTGAGGTATCTACAACAATACCAACAATTACCCCATCCTTTAGGTTGGGGTCGGAGATTCTTAAAATTAGGGGATTTATCCCCAATTGACCTTTCTGGATCGGACTCATATATTGAATAGTTTATTATAAAAAGGATCAACTTGATAAATCAAATTTTATTCCCTGGGCCAGAGGTAATTCTTTCCCCCAATTGATGGTATTTGTCTGGCGGCGCATATACTGCTTCCATGAATCAGAACCGGATTCACGACCACCGCCGGTTTCTTTTTCTCCGCCAAATGCTCCGCCGATTTCAGCGCCGGAGGTGCCGATGTTGATATTGGCAATACCGCAGTCACTGCCCACGGAGGAAAGAAATGTTTCTGCATTTTGGACGTTTAAGGTAAACATAGCAGAAGAAAGTCCCTGGGGAACATCATTGTGGAATGCAATCGCTTCGTCCAGTGTTTTGTATTTGATAATGTAAAGGATGGGCGCGAATGTTTCTTCCTGAACGATATCCCAGTGATTTTCAGCGCTTGCGATGGTTGGTTGAACATAATTCCCTTCCAAAACATCGCCGCCGTAAAGGATTTCGCCCCCGGCTTCTATTACTCGAATTATGGCGTTTTGAAAATCGGAAACAGCGCTTTCATTGACCAACGGGCCCATTAAGGTACCATCTGCCAACGGATCGCCTATCTGCACCTGTTGATAAGCGCTAACCAGCCGCTTTACCAATTCGTCATAACGGGATTCCTGGACTATAATTCGCCGGGTGCTGGTGCACCGCTGACCGGCTGTTCCCACTGCGCCAAATGCAATAGCGGGAATGACCATATCCATATCAGCTGTTTCGTCTACAATAATGGCGTTATTTCCACCCAGTTCAAGGATGGTCTTCCCAAAGCGTTCTGCCACCACCTCAGACACATGGCGGCCCATTTTCGTGGAACCGGTAAAGGAAACCAACGGAACCCGTTTATCATGGAGCATTCGTTCACCAACGACAGAACCTCTGCCGATCACTGTGTTAAATATGCCTTGATAACCGTGTTCCTTTAAAACTCTATTACAAATATTCTGGACAGCCACACCGCAAAGAGGCACTGATGAGGACGGTTTCCAAATAGTGATATCACCGCAAATGGCTGCCAGGAATGCATTCCACGCCCAAACGGCTGCCGGAAAGTTGAATGCAGAAATAACACCGATTGGACCCAACGGATGCCATTGTTCATACATGCGATGATCGTTTCGTTCCGAATGCATGGTTTTACCATAGAGCATCCTGGATTGACCCACGGCAAAATCAGCAATATCGATCATTTCCTGGACTTCGCCGTCTCCCTCCTGCTTTATCTTTCCCATCTCCAAAGAAACCAGGCTGCCCAGAGCGTCTTTCTTTTCCCGCAGAGCATCTGCCATTTCCCGAACAAGTTGTCCCCGAACAGGAGCCGGAACTTTTTTCCAGTCTTTAAATGCATCTTCAGAAGCGACCAACACTTTTTCATAATCCGCTTCCGTTGCCTGGTACACTGATGCGATTACTTCACCGGTAGCAGGATTAATTGAATCAATCTTTTTAGAATCCGGAGATTTGATCCATTCCTCTCCACCGATGCAGGCCCCGTAATTCTCTTTTTCAATTCCTAATTCTTTTAAAAAATCCATGTTTTTCCTATAATTAATTTTTTAAAAATATTTCGTTTAATCTCTGATTAAAAATAGCTGGCAAAATTACATTTATTGGAATGTGTTTTCCTATATGGGAAAGTGGATTTTCTCTGTTTTTCATATCTGTCCAAGACGTTTATCGAAACGATTTAATTATATGTTTTTAACCCCTTTGTGTTTCCCCTATTACAGGGGAAAAATTTTGGCAATAGTCCGGTTGCTTTCTCCCCTGTAAAAGGGGAGA
>CAJVYU010000017.1 GCA_913009735.1 uncultured Fidelibacterota bacterium | reverse complement strand
TTTTCCCTACACGACGCTCTTCCGATCTATGGTGAGTTATATGGGGATGATGGGTGCAACAATAATGAATGGGATTTTTTAGATTATTCCTTCCTGGATTTGGCTTATTGGAACGACTGTGCATATAGTCATGGGGAATTAGCCACAACTGAATTATTTATTGAATCTCTGAATGATATATTTCCATCAATAATTGTTGAACATCTTGGATCAGAAACACAAACACTTTTTTCAGAGAATCTTGGAATTTCAAATATAAGTATTTCATCTGGTAGTGCGGGAATCTACTATAAATTAATTGCTGCAACAATTGATGGTATTCAATACGGTGATTATGTTTCTATTGGTAATCAAATTGTTTTACCTAAAGAAATAATTTTATATCAGAATTATCCTAATCCATTCAATCCCACCACAACGATTCGGTTCTCAGTAAAGACGCATGGCAATGTGTCTCTACAAGTTATCGATATCACCGGACGATTAGTGGAGACGTTAGTGAATAGTAAACTGGTTGGTGGTGAGCATGAGATTAAATGGAATGCCGGGGAATATCCATCCGGTATTTATTATATCAAACTGGAATCGGGGAATACTAGTAAAATCAAGAAAGTATTATTACTGAAGTAAACTAATATGTCAAAAGTGCTGAAGCAGCTGAAAAGCCGGCTCCGGTACCGATTAAATAGATCAAATCTCCCCGCTTTATTTTTTCTTCCTTAACGGCTGATACGAAAGCCATAGGCAGTGATGCCGCAACACAATTACCCGTTTTTTCTACAATACTGATTACTTTATTTTTATTGAATCCACCATATTGATAATAGGCTTGTACAGCTTTTAATGATGCCTGATGGGGAATGATCCAGTCTACATTATTTTTTTCAAACTCTACTGCTTTAAAAGTATCCTCCATGAGTTTATACACACGAGTCATTGCCATTTTATATACTTTTGGGCCGTCCATGGTAAAAAGATTATCTGCTGCAGTTGTATCTGGATCCTGAGGATGTTTGTTTGTCCCGCCGCCGCGGACTTCTGTCAGATTCGCTCCGCTGGGCCAAGTTTTCATATTCCAATGATGCAATTGACTGACGCCGTCAGAAGCTTCTACTAAAACTGAAGCGGCACCGTCTCCCAGCAAAGCAGCGCTTTCCGGCTCATCGAAATTTCGACCACGGGTTCCACGATCAGAGGAAATGATTAGTACACGGTTTGCTGAATTGCATTGAATAAAAGCAGCAGCAGTATTTAAGGCGATGATAAAGGAGAGACAAGTTCCATGAACGCTAAATGATTGTATTCCCTCGTAACCCATTTCCCTTTGAAAAAACACCGATGTATCGGGAATAGTTTGTTTCGGGACACCTGAGGCATTAATGATCAAGTCGGGTGGCAGGCCATCTCCGATGGCTTCTTTTCCGGCAGCGGCACCCATTATGTCCACATCTACTTCAGAAACCCTGCGCTCTTTAACACCTGTTTTGGAAATGATCCAATGCTCATCGTGGGTGATCATTGTTGCAACTTGAGCTGCAGTTTCGATTTTTGAAGGGAGGTATAAACCCACTCCTGCAATGCGAACATTCATATAATTTAAAAGAGGGCTTTGCATAACCTTTTGCACAAATTAAAAAGTCTAAAATTCATCTGCTTTTCGTTAGAAAACTTGTCCATAGCCCCGCTATTGACTACGTTTCCCGCCTTAACCAGACAAATTTTACATCTTTTTCCTTCAAACATTAGGTTTTGCAAAGCCCTCTAATAATTAAAAGTAGTATTTTAATTCAAAACGAAAATGGGAGAAATCTTCCATTTCATTGAACGTATAATCTTCACTCAATATTGAATTCCCGGTTACAAAAGTGAGAGCAGTGATAAGTTTTAAGGATGAAGTCAGATCGTATGTTCCTTTTAGTTCAATCAATCGTCCGTTTCCTTTTATTCCATTATATTTGGATTGATCAAACAGGTACAGCGTTTCAATAAGCAATTGTTCATTCATAAATGATTTATTTAAAATCATCACAAAAGCTTCTCTGGTAAAGATTGCCAGCGGTGTGCCCATACCGGGGAAGAAGATAGAATAGGGATCAAAGTCTGCTTCCAGCAGTGGTAAATCCACATCCGGTAAATATTTTGAATCAAAGGAAAGGGTATCATATTTGAAATATTGTCCTATAAAATCAATTCCACCGGGAAGTTCTGTCTCCAATTGTAAAATGGTTTGATAGTATTTTGCTTTTGTCTTGAATGCGTGGGTGAACATGATATCAGTATAAATATTCGGATATTTTGGATGTTCACGCTGGATATCTGTTGAATCTAAAATGTCTTTTGTTGTGAAATGTGCATATTCCGCTCGGAGGATAAACCACTCCGTTGGAATGACAATCCCAGCACCTAACATTTCTGTTTTGCGGAATGAAAACACCGTGTCCAGCACAGAAACAGTCTGGAATTGATTTGTAAATACATTAGCGCCGCTTAAGCTGAAAAGTCTGTCATAACCATTGAAATATGTGAGGGATACATCAGCAATGTTCATTTTTTGCTGAAATGTGATCCCAAATTCATCGGGATTTTTTGGACTAATGATTTGGTTCGCCCGAGGTGTGACTGGCAGTTGAATAGGAAATTCCGGATCATTTAAAGGTAATCGATTTGTATGATGCAGCGGTGAATAATAGATGCCAATCTTTGAATTATTTAAATAGTAGTCTAATGTTAGCCCTAATGAACCGAGCTTCCGATCACTGCCCAAATTGAAAATATAATAATAATCATAGGCGTTGATATTATCTATTGGACTGTTATCGTCAACACTGCTCCAGGAATGAATTTGTTTTCCGACTTTAATTTCACCAAAAGACGTAAACCAACTGACGTATAATTCCCTTAAATCCCATGTAAAATCTTGAGGATCACTGGATATGAAAAATGAATTATCCATTCTTGTTCTATACTCCATCGCCAATGTGGAATTCAATGCAAAATCGCCATCCTGACGATCAAGATTTATAGATAGTATTCTAAAAGGCAGGTTGATGATAGAGAAATCAGATAAACGGCGAATATTATATAAATGAATATTAGTGTTCAAATATGTAGAAGGTTCACCCATAAGAAGAGAAAAAAGAAAAAAAGTCAGAAGTGATTTCAGTTTCATATGTTAATCCCCCAATGCGTCTTTAAGCCATTCCATCATTTCATTACCCTGTGTTTTCCAGGCCCGTGAATAAGCCCATTTAGGAAAATCACCTCGTAATTCACCATTCCAAATGTAGGTTACCATTGTTTCATTTTCAGATGAAGGTTTTAAATTCCACTCACCTGCAGCATTTATTAAACGTACATTTTCTTTCATTATGGGTACATCCTGGTGCGTCACCGCTGTGAAACGAAATACCCACTTAGAATCTGATTTCTCTTTGGTATATCTTATAATATAATCTCTGGATGAAAAAGGGAAAGGCATATCCAAAACAATATAAATCACATCATTTTCAAGTGATTGCGATTCAGTAAGACGTAGAAAAACATTGGTGTAGTTATCAACATCTTCAATAATTACAGAAATCGATTCCAGGGGATATGGTAGCATCGCTGTTGCTTTACAAATCGGAAAACCGGACATTTCCGTCCACCCAATCCATATTTGCTCATCTTGTATTATTTCCCAATTATTGGATTCATTTAAACGAGAAATGTCCAATGAAAATAGAACCTGAATTGAAAAAAGTATTATAATTAGAATTGAAATTTTTTTCATCTATTTTGTAAGATATGTTTCATAAATAAAAGAACAATCATTTTTAATTTGTTCTTCAGTCAGACCAAACTTTTCCAGGTTATATTTATGACTGCTTTCATATTTCCGTTGTTGTTCAGCAGTTATCCTGATTTCATCTTTCATTTTATCAGTTGGGGAAAATCCTGTGAAGTTAAAAATATCATCCATTAACTCTTCAAAGTTTGTCATCATGTAATCATATTTTATGATAAGGACTTTCGAGCGATCGATTGATCCGTTTTCCCAGTCTTCATGGAATCGTTTTAATAATTCCAATAAGGCATTATATAACCGATTAATAAAACGATTTTTAACATCTTCATCCAAATTCCAAAAGCCGAAGCGTTTATCCAAAACTCCGGTGACCAGGCTCAATCCTGATGGTAATACATTCAGAGGATCTCGTATCATGTAAAGGATTTTTGCCCCGGGAAAACGTTTTTGAAAGGCGGGCACATTGGTACTTATTGAAAATAGCTTTGGAATTACGGTTTCATGTTTTGCAGAAACAGCTAATCTTGTCCAAAATTTCTTATACCAATTAAAATCCCGATCTGATGTGTCCCTTTTCTTTGGATCAAACCAGTCAAATAGTTCTTCTTCAGCAAATGAAAGAATAAATCCATACAGAAAAAATCCGTCAAAATATTTAAATAGTAATGATACATCATCTGTTTCCAGTGACGTTAGACTTGTTTGGTGAGCTGCTGTGGAATGGTGCCTTGCCGGGCTGATGATTTCTAAAAGAGGCAGGATAGGTTTAATAAGTTTTTGAAGCGTTAAAGCTGGATATACCATTTGCCAGAGTCGTGCCCCTGTCCCAAAACCTTGATTGACGAGAAAACGATGTAGGAATGTTGTTCCGGATCGAGGGTTGCCTACAATGGCAAGGGGTGAGATTTTCTTTTTTCTGATGGATGGAAAGAACAGATGATCAAGCGCTAATCCAATATTGACCAATAAATGCAGGACGGTTAAGAGTATTCCGGTTATGATCGGGCTGAACCAAGAACCAAACGTACGTCCTATTGTTATATAAGATTTATATGCTCTCGATGTTTTCATAAATATTGTTTATCAAAAATTAGATCATTTTCCACCACCCTGCTAAAATGTTTTGTTTTTTTGCAGGCGGGTGGCGTGGTGTTTATAGATGATTTCAACCTGTTCAGAACAGTGATCCTCTTTCACAAGTTGTTCATCTATAATATTAACAATTTGTTTTTACTATATTTATTGTATGAAAATAGGGTTTAGATTTAACTAATGGACCATATTCCGGTCTATTAGTTAAACAAAATTTGAATAATATATGATTCTGTTAAAACGAATAATTTTTTCAATCATAGTCTCCGGAAGCTTATTCAGCCAAGCCTTCAATGGTTATGCTATTTTTTCACCCACAGCGGGGGGAACGGGTAGTACGATAAATGGAACATCTTTTTTAATTAATAATGACCTTGATATTATACATACTTGGAATCATTCCCGGGGAGTCGCCAGTATGCCATATTTATTACCGGACAGTTCAATTATCTATCCTTATCGTGTTCCAAATCCAACCATGATTAATGGCGGCGTTGGAGGGGGTATAGCGCATATCGACTGGGAAAATAATATTTTATGGGAATACACTGTATCGAATAACACTTATCAACACCATCACGATATTGAACCTTTACCCAGCGGAAATATTTTAGTGATTGCCTGGGAAAGAAAGACAGCTGTGGAAGCTTTTGCCATGGGTAGGCAAACAATAACCAATCCTCTTAATGAAATGTGGTCAGAAGCTATTCTGGAATTAGAACCCATAGGCACAGATAGTGCTAATATAGTATGGGAATGGCATCTCTGGGATCATCTCATTCAAGATGCAAACAGTTCATTGCCCAATTATGGTGTTATTTCTGATCATCCTGAATTGATGGATATTAATTATGGCATTGTGGGAGGTGTTGGAGGCGGACCGGGTAATAACCACGCAGACTGGATGCACTTTAATGCGATTGATTATAATGAAACATTGGATCAGATTGTATTATCCTCTCGTGCCATAAGTGAGATCTATATTATTGACCATAGTACAACGACTGCTGAAGCAGCAGGACACAGCGGCGGTAATTATGGAAAAGGGGGTGATTTCCTTTACCGATGGGGAAATCCCCAAGTATATGACCGGGGGGACCAAAACGATAAAAAATTAAATTCCCAGCATGGAGTTAACTGGATTCCATCAAATTACCCCGGCGGGGGAAACCTGATTCTGTATGACAATAATTTTCAATTTAATCATTCTGCTGTATTTGAAATTGAAACACCTGTGGATTCAGGTGGAAATTATCTGGTGAATGATTCTGATTCTTTTGGTCCCGATGGTCCTGTTTGGATATACACCGGGGGATTTTATTCCAATATCCAATCCGGAGCATTTCGTTTACCCAATGGGAATACACTTATCACAGAAGCGGCTGAGGCCCATATATTTGAAGTAACCAGTGAAGGGACAGTAGTATGGAATTATAACTATCCGGGGAATAATATTATGATTGCCCGTGCTCAAAAATATGAACTTACATATCTGGGTGGTTCAACATTTCCTGAATTTACTTTGGGAGATATCAATTTTGACGGTGTTATTGATATTCAAGACGTCAGCCTTGCGGTAGATATGATGTGGAACCAGGGCTATGACCCGACCCCGCCTGCAGATATTAACTATGACGGTGTTGTGAATACAGTGGATGTGGATTTATTGGTTCAGATGGTTTTACAAAACTGAACTAACAATATTTTTATCAGTCGAAGAAATATTGATGACCAAACCATTGAATAGTTTACCTTCAGAAGTAAAATTTTTTTAAACTTATGGACAAATGGTCTTTTCCATCATATATAAATTACCATCAATTTGTCTGCTTAAATCTACTCGGTGATATTGCGAATCCGATTGAACCACTTCATAATTGATCGCTATTAGTGCGCTGACTGTACCTAACGTGTCTGTATTTTGGGCAACGATGTAAACCCAAGAATCACCTGTATAAGAAAATGATAATGACCACGGAAGTTCCTGTGCAGAAAGCATAGTTGTATCTGCCGATTCTAATTCCACTACTGCAAGAATGTCCGCAGTTTTAAATGTACCGGTTACTTTTAACTCAACATCGTATTCCGCCTGAATGCGTTTGGTTAAGCAGTCGTTGGGTGTATCGCAGGATAATATAAAAGCGAAACTGATGAGCAATGTTATTCTCAAAATATCATACTTGATTCGTTTTCAAGTAATAATTACCAGGGTAATTCAGGTAATTCCTTATTCTTTTTTAAATGAGATAAAGTGGATTCGCAGACCTTTATCATTCCCCTTGCGGAAAGAACTTTTCACCATTAAAATGAATCATATGGTCAGGATTATCTGCAATCCAGACTTCTGTTTCCCAAGCTATTTCAGTTACATATTTCAAGAATGTTTTAATATCGGGAAATGTAGAAATGAAAATTTTCTGTGCTGAACATTTTTCTAGCATTTCGCTGATTTCAATAAATCTTTTTTTTGAAACGGGACCATGACTCGTTACAGCTTCAATTAATAGCACCCAATTTTTCTTTTCGAAATACAAAACAATATCAGGCAATTTGTCATGATGATTTATATCAATTGAGAGTTGTTTACATAAATCATTATCTAAATGGAGATGTTTGTTTGCTGTATCACCTAAATACACCAATTTGGAACCAGGAACAAATCTGGGTATAAAATTTTCAATAATATCTTTCTGTAATTGATTATGACCGCCGGGTGATAAAGTGAATCGTTTCTCATTAATGATTATTGGAATGAGTTTGAATTCTCTAATTTTTCGATATTTTTCAATAGTTGATTCAACATTATCATTAAAGAATTGAATACTTTTATTCCAACCGGGCGATTTGAATTCTTGTATTACAGTCAATGCTTCGTCAGTAATAGAATAAACTGTTAAACCACTATTTGTTGGACGATTGGGGTCGTCGATGTTTCTAACAACAATTCCAGCTTGCTCAAATTGGTGAATGCTTTGCCGTCGAATAGTTTCTCTACTGTTTTCGGCGTACTGAAAATCATAGTATTTTGAAATAAAATCTATAATATCATGAATACGGATAGGTGTATTACCGGCTTTTTTCCAAGAGCTGTTTTTCTTTATGTTTGATAAAGCCAATAAAACTCTTGCTGACCTTTCATTTTGTTGTTTTTCGGGTAAATTAAAAGCTGATAAAATTAATTTTGCATCATCAAGTTTGCTCAATTGTAATGTCCCCAAATTTCGTATGGAATCGATAATTTTTCTGTAACTACCGAATCAATTATATCCAAATTAAAATTATTTTGTGTTTTAATCTCTTTACCGATTGAAATGATTTCGTCATAAGCTGGAAAAGGTAAATTATTTATTTCAGAGGCATTCACTTGAGTGTTACCATTAATTATTCTGAAGAATTTATCAATTATTGTAGAGTTTAAAATCGCCATAATTCCCAATGATTCAGTAGTCGATAATTCCCCTGTAGGCTTCCATATATAATTCAAATGGTTCTCTACTCCGATATAATTTGTGTTAAAAGTATCTTTATCATAAAAAGAAGCATATACTCGTTTTTTTTGTTCTTTTGATGAAAATCTTTTTACAAAAACATAGTTTCGATTTTTCAATAAAATTTTAAATGAATCGTCATTTACTACAACTGATTGCGGTTTGTCTAATTCTTTTTTTGGATATTCAATAGTAAAATTTTTCAAATGATTCATCCAAAATAACGGTACAAGAGAACTATTTTCAATACTAACTTCTTTTTTTAGGAACTTTGAAGCACGAAAACTAACAATGGGACCTGTTGAAATTCGAAAACCATAATCAGTGAATGTTTTTTTCCAACTACGAACCATTTCAAGAATTTTAATATCTTGGTTATTTGTAGGAATATGAATAATTGATTCTGAATCATGACAATTAATTAAAGTGGAATAACCCTGAACTAATATTTTTGATTGTTCAAAGTCTGAATTATTACTTGAAGAAATAACAAGCTTTGATGGTTCATTTTTTGTTTTTGTCGCTTTTAAAATTATTGTTTCCTGCAATACGCCATTTTCAAATATTTCTTTTCTTGATTCAAAAGAGTGGATAAAAACTGGCTTTACTTGGTTTAAAAACCACTTCCTAAACATCTTAAAATATGCACCTGAACAAAAACTTCTCGGAGTAATAAAAACCAATTCACCATCCTTTCTAAGCAAACACGCTGAAATTGCCATAAAAAAGGAATAAATATTTGGTTGTCCGTGAACAATGTCTTTCATTTTCCTTGATAAAATATCGGACTTTTTCAACTTATAGTATGGGGGGTTTGAAATAATAATATCGTATTCCGGTTTATTAGATGTATCAGAAAAAAGGGAATCCCCGTTTATATATTTTGAGTTCTTTGAAACAAAATCTTCTGAAAAAATTTTGTATTGAAAGATATGACCGAAAGATTCCATTTCTGTTTTTAAGTCAGTCGCATTTTTATTAAGGATTGGTAATACAAATGAATCATTTTCATAAAAATGTACATCAATATTTTTTTTATCTCCTAATGTTAGGATTCGGTCACAAATTGCTGCTGTAAGAATCCCAGTACCAGAACCTGGATCAAGAATTGAAATATGTTTTTTATTGTACGAAAATTGTTTTGCCATGAACAAAGCAATTGCAGGAGGGGTAAAGAACTGACCTATTATTTTTTGTTCATGCTTTTCAGAATCAATAAACTGTCTATTTGAAAGATTTATTAATTTTGTTAATGATGTTTTTTCAACTATTTGGCTGTTGCTCATAGAACAAATTTACGAATCAGAAATTTCTAATATTATACCATTTATGAAATGGTTGTCTAACTATAATTATGCATTATGACGTGAAAATCCAAAGAATACATTCGTTTTCATGTATAGCGGAATTGTATGAATTATTCAAAGAATACCGGATTGAAGGCGCTACACGACAGAAAGGGATCAACCGGCTGCATGGTAATATGGATTATAAAGAAATAATAATAAATTATCGAGTTATTAACAGGTTATTAATCGACGCGAAAATTGTCATTATAAAAAAGTCTCATTTAATTTGCGCGATAATAAAAATGTATTATAATGTTGTTCATATTAAAAAATATTTATTAAACTTGGAAACGATATATACGAATAACGTTTCCATTGACTAACACATTTTCACAGCAAGAAAAACACATCCTGGAAGAGGGCTTGGATGCCATTACCCAATCCGGGGTAAAATCATTTACGGTTGAATCACTAGCCGGCAGGCTGGGGATGAGTAAAAAAACCATATACAAATATTTTCCTACCAAGGAAAAGCTCATTCGAAAAATTGTTGTATTTATGACCGGGCAGATTGAACAAATGTTTAAAAAGGTTCAGGAAACTGAAAAAAACCCAGCGGTACAATTTATCAATGTGATGGAACATATGGTGAAATTTGCAAGCCGAACACACATGCAGCGCATGGCTCAATTAAAAATTTCATATCCTGAAATCTGGAAAGAAATTGAAACATTTCGTTTAAATCGCCAGAATGACTTTTATGAAATATTTAAATTTGCCCAAGATCAGGGCTTGGCAAGAAATGACGTAGATATGAGAAAATTCTCAATTGTTTTTATCAATATGATTAATAATACATTTCAGCCGGAATTTTTTCTGAAGAACGATTTAACAGTAATCGAAACGGTTAAAGGTTTTACTGACATTGTATCACGAGGAATTTTTACATCTAAAGGATTAGAGGCTATTAAAAAGTACTATGAACAGAATAAAATTTAAATATTCAGACCATCCCATCCGGAGGTGGTTCATCCAGCAGAGCCTGGATCATCCATGGCGAACAATCATTCTGTCTTTGATTGCCACCATTATTATGGGATTCGGTCTTAAATATTTTATTGTCGATGATGATATCATGAAAATTCTCCCAAAAAATATGGAATCCCGTGTTTCCTGGGATGCGATTCAGGATGAATTTGGTAGTACTGAAATGATTTTTATCGCCTTTGGCAGTAAAGGAAAATCTATTTTTCGTCCTGAGGCGTTTGAGGCTCTTTGGGATTTGACAGAAGAATTGGAATCAGTAGATCTCGTTGAAAAAGTTATCAGTATTCCCAATACGATACGGATAGATAATGTGGATGGATTTATGGAAGTGGACAATCTCCAATTAGATCGGGATTTGTCCCAGGCAGAAGTTGATGATATCCGAGCGTATTTGGAGAAAAATCCATCCATGAAAAAACGATTGATTAGCGATAAAGATGAATATCTTGTTGTCGTGGTTCAACCATACGACAGTAATGGTATGGATGTATTTCGCAATAAGGTTGTTTCCATTGCAGACCCCATTTTAAAGGATTATGAAATACATTACGGGGGACAAGCTTATGTGACTGGAACCATGCCGGAATTGATTCGGAACGACGTGCAAAGTTTGATGAAAGCCGGGTTGATAATTATGATACTGATTTTGCTGATTAATTTGCGGAGTGTAGCCGGTGTTGGCATGGTAATGATGGTGATTGGTTTATCTCTTTTTTCTATGATGGGATTTATGGGATGGATTTTAAAAATATCCGGATCGGACAGATTTTTATTTACCATGGCGAATACGTCAATGCCCATTATTCTATTGACAATTGCCAATTCAGACGGTGTTCATGTCATTACAAAGTTCTTCAAAGAATTGAGACAGAAAAAGGATATTCGATTGGCTTTAGCATCCACAATGGATTCATTGCTAATCCCTATCTTTCTAACCAGTATTACGACCATAGTAGCATTCCTGACTATGATTTCATCACCGCTGGAACCCATGACGGGATATGGAATCACCATGGCGGCAGGGATTGCCTGGGCTTGGTTTTTGAGTTCGTTTATGCTTCCGGCCGTAATGAGTCTGAAGAAATGGGATATGGAATCCAAGGCAGTTGTAAAACCAAGTCCATTCGAAAAAGTCATAGATAAATTGGGTAAAGTGGTATTAACCCATCCCAAATATGTTTTCTCTGCCGGTGCCTTATTTGTAATTATCGGTTTGTTCGGTTTAACCAAAGTGACTGTTGATGTGAATATGATAAACTTTTTCAAACCGGGAACAGAGATCCGCGACAGTATGGATTTTATGGATGAAGAAATGACCGGCACCGTCGATATTCGAGTCCGTATTGAAGGTGATATGAAAGATCCTGAAACATTAACTGATATGGTAAATCTTCAAGATTTTATGGAAGAGGATGAAAAGGTTTCCACCAGTTATTCCATTGCAAATGTAGTAAAACAAATGCACCGAACAGTTATGGATGATAATCCGGAATATGAGACCATTCCTGACAGCCGGGAAAAGGTAAATAACCTGTTTACCATGTATTCCATGTCCGGTGATCCTGATGATTTCTCTACCATGGTGGATTACGATTATAAAGTCGGATTAATTACGGCTTTAAGTAAAGTAATGTCCACAGATGAGATATTTACATATGTAGAAAAAACAAATAAATATATTGAAAAGAGTTTTGATCCAAAAATTAAAATAAAAGTAACGGGCATGTTGGTTGTATTCCGCGATCTGGTTATCATGATTATAAAATCATCCATTTTCAGTATTTCAATCTCCTTATTTTTAATTGGACTTTTGGCGTCAATCTTTTTTAAGCGTATCCTATGGGGTGTTTTGGCGGTTCTCCCATTAACATCCGCTGTAATCATCAATTTTGGTTTTATGGGATATTTCGGAATTGAACTATCACATATTACGGCTATTCTATCTTCAATTATTATTGGTGTGGGTGTTGATTTTGCCATTCACTATATTGCCCAATTCCGACGATTATCACGAACGATTGATGAAACAAAATTGAGTAGAGAAGTTGTAGATGATGTGGGATATCCAATTATTTTAGACGCTGCATCAAATATGGGTTTTGGCGCTTTGCTTTTTTCCGCATTTTTACCGATTCAATACATTGGTGGTCTCATGATTTTTGCTATGATTTCCACATCACTAGGAACACTTACAGTGCTGTCAGCGCTTGCAGAATTATTGAAGAATAGATTAATTGAAAAAAGAAAAATTTGATTGGATGATTACAGCAGGACTATTCACAGTCAAAAGAATAGAAGCTTCCCTAAACAACGGGTCAATATAGGAGAAGATACTATGAGTCATTTCATCAAAATGTGGTTTATCCGGCAGAGCCTTCATAATTCCAAACGCATCACCCGGATAATGATTTTATTGTCTCTGATTCTGATCACCGGATTAAGCGGAAATATTCTGTTTGTAGTAAAATGGCTTGGAGAATGGATGCTTCCGGAGCAGACGGCCGTCCGGATTTTTCCCTCAACGTACGATGATTTTGCTGATCAATTACCCCATATCGTAATTGACGAAGACGTGATGAAACTACTTCCGCAAACTATCAAAGAACGAGTTACTTGGGAAAATGTGAGAAAAGAGTTTGGCAGTACGGATATGGCTTTTATCGCATTTGGGTTGGAAGGGAAATCTGTTTTCGATAAGAAACTGTTAGCATCATTGTGGGATGTAAGTAAAGCCTTGGAAGAAGTAGCGGAGGTAGACGAAGTCAAGTCCATATCAACAGCTAATCGGATGGACAGTGATGAAGGTTTTCTCGAAATCAGCGATCTCCAGCCTTCCAGAAATCTGACGGCTGATGAAATTCGAGATATTGAGCAATACCTGGGAAAATTCCCAAGCCTGAAGAAGCGTATGGTGAGTCGTCATGGTGATTATGTAAATATCATGATAAAACCCCAGACAGATATAGCGAATAATGTCCTGCGTGACAAAATGGTGGAGATTGCCGGGAGATTCCTGGGTGATTACGAAATCCATTATGGGGGCATGCCCTATATTTTTGGGACTATTCCAGTACTCATGCTGGAAGATGTCCTGATTCTAATGATACTTGGCATAGGGATATTAATCACTGTTTTGGCTGTAAACTTCCGTAGCGTTACTGCGGTCAAACTTGTCTGGAGTGTGATTGTACTTTCCCTTTTGTCGATGATGGGTTTCATGGGTTGGGTCGTAACCTTGACCGGTTCTGAAAAATTTCATTTCACTATGGTGAATTCCTCCATGCCAATTATTTTGCTTACAATTGCAGCCGCAGATGGTGTTCACATCTTCGCAAAATTCTTTCGAGAATTGCGGAAACGAAAACATGTGGAGGAAGCTATTCGTTTCACCATGGACAGACTCTTGTTGCCTGTATTCCTGACGAGCCTGACAACCGTCGTCGCTTTTCTATCTTTGATCTTTGCTCCCATCGAACAGTTCACGGGTTATGGTCTCACCATTTCGCTCGGCATTACTTGGGCGTGGCTTCTGTCATCACTGTTTCTTCCTGCCATGATCGTCCAACACAAATGGGACTTAAACTCTAAGGCGGTAACGCATCAGAGTTTCATCGAAAAGATATTAAGCATATATGGAAGAAATATTATCCGTTATCGGAAAGCAATTCTAGGGATTGGCTCAGGAATAGTCCTCATCGCGGCATTTGGGATACTATTAGTGAAAGTGGAAGTCGATTTTACAAAGTTTTTTAAACCGGGATCTGAAATCCGTAATAGTATCGATTTCATGAATAAGGAAATGACCGGAGTGATGGATATCGATATCAGGTTCGAGGGGGATCTGAAGTCACCTGATGTCTTGAAAAAAATCCAAACCCTTCAGGAGTTTGTTGATTCGCATCCGAATGTATACTCAACATTCTCTATCGTGGATGTTGTCAAGCAGATGCATAGGGCAGTCATGGATGATGATCCGGAATATGAGACCATTCCGGACTCGAGGGATAAAGTAAATAACCTGTTCACGCTTTATTCCATGTCCGGAGATCCGGAGGATTTCAGTTCACTGGTTGATTATAATTATCAAACCGGATTGATGACGGCGCTCACGGGAGGTATTACTTCGTCAATGATTGTCGAGTTTGTCCAGGATACGGAAGATATGATTCAGTCCGTAGCTGGTAATAACATCAAGACAACTATCACGGGAATGTTGGTCATCATGCGCCAACTGGTAGATTTGGTCATAAGATCGGCATTTACCAGTATAGTGGTTTCAATTCTCATGATCTTTCTGATTTCATGGATCTTTTTCAAAAAGGGATTGTTTGCGCTACTCGCTATCACGCCACTCATTTCTGCCGTTATCTTGAATTTTGGTTTGATGGGTCTGTTTGGTATTGAACTTTCCCATGTTACGGCAATCCTCTCTGCCATCATCATCGGTGTCGGTGTCGATTTTGCATTACACTACATCGCACAATATCGCAATATTTCAAAAAGTGGTGTTTCCCCTGAAAACCTGACGCGTGAAGTTGTGGAGGATGTAGGTTATCCTATCATCCTGGACGCAGTATCTAACTTAGGGTTTGGAGCACTGTTGTTTTCGGTATTTGTTCCTGTCCAATACATCGGTGGATTGCTCATTTTTGCTATGATATCCACGTCCGTGGGAACGTTAACAATACTGGCGGTCCTAGCGGAATTGATGAAGGATAAATTAATTGAAAAAGAAAATAATGAAAAGTTGAATGGATGAAAGATTGAATGAATGGATGAGTTTTTGATAATAAAAGGTAAAGGGATGATGAAATGGCAGATATAGAAAAATATTTAAATAGACATAAAAATCTAAACAGAGGTTATAGAAAATTGGATGTTTGGAAAGAGTCCATAAATCTATTTGCGATAGTGAAAAAGAAATTGAATTTGACAAAAAATGTCTCATTCAAAACCAAAGCACAAATAGAGGATTCTGGGTTATCAATACCATCCAATATTGCAAAGGGATATTCCAGAAGGCATTTGAAAGAAACAATTCAATTTAATTCAGTCGCTCTTGCCTCCTTACAGAAAATTATACTCAAATAATAGCATTACTTGCTTCAAATGATATCAATGCCGATTGGTTTGAGAAATATGATAAAGCCCATTATTCACTGGAAAACAAATTAATCAATTACCAAAAGTCAATATTAAAGAAATTGATTGACAAAGGAGAATGGAATACGGATTTTAGAATTTCAGAAATGGTTGAATCGTATGGAATGAATAAATAATATGATTATGATTATGATTATGATAATTACATTTTGTGTTGTCTCAAATCAAAAAATAATAATTTAATGTATCTTTCAGCCATTCAGTCATTCAATCTTTCGACCTCTCAAATTAATTAATAAGGAATCAATTATGAAAAAACTAACTTTATTACTGATACTTTCGGGTTTGCTTTTTGCCCAGAGCGGTTATGAAATTGCCAAGATGGTTGATGAAAGAATCCAGCCGAAGGATATTTCCAGTACAACAACCATGGTGTTAACGAATTCAAAAGGGAAGTCCCGCACAAACGTCATGAAATCCAAATCCATGGATGGCAATAAAAAACAGATTATTTGGTTCCTGGAGCCCAAAGATGACAGAGGAGTGGCATTTCTGAAAATTGAGCATGAAGGTAAAGACGATGAAATGCGTATGTGGCTCCCGGCTTTTAAAAAAGTACGGAGAATTTCTTCAAAGAAAAAGGGCGATTCATTTATGGGATCTGATTTGAGTTATGAGGACATGACTAACCGGGATCTCAAAGAAAATGACTACAAACGCCTGGAGGATGAAACCATCGATGGAATAGATTGCTATGTTTTGGAGATTACACCAAAACCGGAAGTGAAGTCATCATACTCAAAGCACATTTCGTGGATTATTAAAGATAAACTTGTCGGATTAAAAGAAGAAACTTTTGACAAGAGGGGAATCTTAATCAAACGAAAATCTTTTGTTTTCAAAAAATTGAAAGGTTATTTTGTCATTAATGAAGTTTTCGTAGAAAACGTACAGAAAAAACATACAACAAAAGTTATTTTCAGTGACTTAACGGTTGATTCCGGAATCAATGAAAACCTGTTCCATGAAAAGAATTTGAAACGATTGCCGAGGTAATATGTCTACATTAAATCAAAAAAACACATTAAACAATTTAACAGAATATCAAGAGGGTTCTGTTGTTAGCAAAACGCTAATTAAGAAAGACAAGGGAACGGTTACCTTATTTGCTTTCTCGGAAGGTGAAGGGTTGAGTGAACATACTGCTCCCTTTGATGCATTGGTTCTGGTGACGGATGGAACAGCAAAAATAACGATCTCCGGAAATGAACATGAAATTTCAGAAGGAGAAATGATTATTATGCCTGCCAATGAACCACACGCATTAATAGCGATAACTCCCTTTAAAATGATGTTGGTGATGATCCGGGAATAGTGGCAGTTATCTATGATTTTAATTGAAGTAAAAGGAAAAAGAAACAAAATGAAAATAACCGCAAAGGACGCAAATTATTTTCGCAGAGAGCGCAAAAAAATTAAATGTTTCTTTGTGTCCTTGGCGCATTCTTGGCGAACTCTGCGGTAAAAATGATGGCTAATAATCCTGAAAAATTCCGCCCTAAAAACAAAAAGTACAAATGATTAAATCTAAACAGCACTTTCTGCCACTGCTCCTGCAACAGCTACTTAAGACATTACTGCAACTACATCTACTACTGCCACTGATATTGTTGAATTCAATATTTGGTCAAATTAGCTATTCCGGTACTTTCAAACCATCAGCCATGTATCGAATTTCCGATCTTTCGATTATATCATTACCATTTCGAATTGCTGAAATGGAAATTAGTTTAACCAAAGGTAATTTTGACTTTAAAACCCTTTCCGCAATTGAATACAGGTGGACAGGAGAAAATGCAGAATTTGACCTGCGGGAAGCATACTTGGCCTGGTATCCGAGTTGGGGTGAGGTAAAAATAGGAAAACAAATTCATGCCTGGGGAGCGGTGGATGGAAACAATCCCACGGATAACCTGAACCCATATGATTATTATTACTTGTTTATGCCGGGGACTGATCGAAAAATTGGGACATTATCCGGTTTAGTTATATATTATTGGAATGATTGGCAATTGGAAGCGGTTGTAATACCTGATCATGTGCCCAATCGGTTGCCTTTTGGAGAAGATGATTTTCCAATTTCACCTCCATTCGAACCAATAGTGAGTCTAAAAATTGAGAATCCAATTGAATTTGGAATCCAACTACAAAAAGTAATCGGCAATACTGATTTAGGCATATCTTATTTTAATGGTTTCGACCGTAATATGATTTCATTTGGAATGATAGTTGAAGAAAAAAATAATACAGCTATTTATCTTCCACAAATTGGATTTAGAGAAACTCAAGTTATCGGCGCGAATTTAGTTTCTTTTATTGGAGATTTAACTATTAGAGTTGAAGGAGCATATTTTTCAACTAATAACAATTTAAAAAGTTTTGTAGGCAAGATTAATAATGGTGGAGTATTACAATATAAAGTAATTAATCATCAAGAAGGGAATTACTTTCAATTTGCATTTCAAGTTGAATATCCTCTCCCTTTCGATATTTCGTTCAGTGCGCAAATCCTCGGTAATAAAATAATAAATGTAAGAGGTAAGACGATAGAAACCCCCAATCTTCCAATCAAATTAACAAACGATAATTTCCAGCAAGGCATGGGAACACCATTTGCCATGTTCACTGATCTGGGAATGTTATTATCAGTCATGGGAAATTATTTGGACAATACTTTGGAAGTCAGGTTAAACACATTTCTGGATTTAGAAGATAGCCAAACCATGTTGGGAGGAGGCGTATCATATTCACCTGTTGAAAATTGGGAAATCGATTGCTCCGTTTCCAAATTAATAGGAGAGGAGGGAACCATTTTTAAAGAAATAGAAGATTTTTCCCATATTCAATTGAAATTAGCATATAGCTTTTGATCAATCAATATTTGCAAAATAGTACTTTTATCTGTATGGAATTAAGAGAGGATTAAGTCGAAGTTAAAAATTAATTAAAAATTGTAAACGAATTGTAAACAGTTACTCCTTATAACCAATAGAATCAAAAGGGTTTACTAATGTGGATGTGATGTTTTTTAAATGGGCACCGATTCGTTTTAAATAACGGGCATAGAGAGCGATTGCAGTTGTCCTGGATTCACTACCAAAATTCAGTTCGTTTCTAATAATACTATTGACGATATTATCCGATAATCCGGTTAATAGTTGACGATAACCCTTCATTAGCGATTTGGCAATCTCTTCATCTTGAGCCTGAATTGCTTCCAGGGTCTTTTCGAATCTGGTTTGCACTTCATTTTCGATTATAGCGAGATCTTCTGATATTTGAGATGAATTAATGGATTGATCATGATTGATGGCAAGATCGAGAATATTCTTACAATAATCGCCGATACGTTCAATATCAACGACCATATTGATGAGAATAAGTCCGTTCGCTAAATCAGTTGTATCCTGTTTCACGGCATAATGAGTTAATACTTTACGACGAACATTTCGCTGGTATTCATTAATCTCTTTATCACGCTTTTTTAGCGTTTTGAGCGTTTCAATGTTTTCTCCATTTCGAAGATACGTTAACGCTTGCTGAAAAATTTCGTGGGAGAGTTTCAACATTTCATGGGAATCGTCCCATGCTTGCGAAAGCAGATCATCCGCTCTCCATAAATTGATGACATCATTAAATAGTGACATGGTTTACCTCACTAGGAAAATTAAGGATAATGGAATAATGAAAAACATAACTAATATATAAATAATTGGAAAAATTCTGTTTTGGACTGCTTTTTCTGAAAACCATCTTGCCAAATTAATCGGAATGTTTCTGATACTTTTAATTGGCCAGACAATTGCAATACCGTAAACATTGAACATCAGATGAGAAAAAGCGACAGCCAGCGGAGCAATCGTACCAGAAACAAGACTGGCAAGCAGCGCTGTAATAGTCGTACCGATATTTGCACCGAGCGTATAGGGAAATATTTGTTCTAATCGCAATATACCTGCACCGGCCAAAGGAATAACAAGTGATGTTGTAATGGAACTGCTTTGCACTAATACTGTTATGAAAACCCCAAAAAACATAGCTCGAATAGCAGTCTTAAAAATGTGAGTATCAAAAAAGGCCTCTAGCCGTTGCATAACCAAGCTGCGAATCAATTTGGTCAAATAGCGCAGTGAAAAGAATAATAAAAGAAGAGCCGCTATCAACAAAAGCCAATTATAATTAATGATGTCCTGACGTTTAAACAAGTCTTTGATCCACATCACTGTCGGTTCGGTTATCATTTTTATTGGGCTATTAAATGTGAAAGATTCAGTCCCTACTAGAAATTCTGCCAGCCAGTTTGCGCTATTGCTGATTATACCAAATCCTCTTTCCAGTGGAAATAAAATCATCACAGACATAATATTGAAAAAATCGTGAACGATGGATGCAGAAAACGCACGACGGAATTCATTTTTGTTGACGATATGCCCAAGAGAAACGATAGTATTGGTTATACTTGTGCCAATGTTTGCACCCATGATATACGGTACAGCCGCTGCAACGGCCATTCGAGGGTCATCACCAAACGCACCTGCTGCAACCATGCCTACGACTAATGAAGTCGTCGTAGAAGAACTTTGGATTATACTGGTGGCAAGGATACCAATGAATAAACCAACGATGGGCCCCGCATTACTCTGGATCAGTTCTTCTGCAAATCCTTTCCCCATACCTTTGAATGCCGCACCAATCATACCAATACTTATGAGAAACAAGTAAAGGATAGCAATGATTGCAATTGTTTTTAGGATGGCACCCAGTGGCGATTCCAATATGTTCGCAGTTTTAGAATCCATTTTCATTTTGATTTAAGCCGTAAAGTTACGGATTCAATTGCGAAGAAAAATAATAAGAAATTGAAAAAAAAATAGGCAATGTGAAAACATTACCTATTTTGGTTTAACAGACCAGTAAGAAACCTGTATTTAGTTACGTAAAGGTTTACCTTTCTTTAACATATATCGTATACGATCTTGTGTTAATGATTCCCCGGCAAGGGAGACAAAAGCTTCACGCTCAATGTCCAGCATGTATTGTTCATCCACCGATTTTGTTAATCCTGCTTTTTCTCCACCTGTGATGACATACGCCAGTTTTTTTGCGATGAATTCATCGTGGTCGGAGATTTTCCCCTGTGCCTTAAATCCCTTTAATGCCATAGCTAATGCTGTTCTGCCACCGGCTCCCGGTAATTTTAGATCGTCTCTGTATTTTGGTGGTTCATAACCGTCCGCGAGTTCGAGAGCTTTTTGTTTTGCCGTCCAGATGCGGTGATCATTATTTAGAACAATAGTATCTGTTTTCAGCAAATAACCAATGTATTTTGCCTCATCAGCACTGGTGGCCACCTTAGCAAAACCAATAGTTTCAAATGCTTTTTGTGCAATCTGGAAGGCATTGATCCGGCCTTTTCCGCTATTTTCCATCATGTTTAAAATCAGGCGGAGGTTTCCACCGGCTCCCGGGATCAGTCCAACGCCAACTTCAACTAAACCCACATACAATTCTGCCGCCGCTACTCGATGAGCTGCCGGGCCGATCAATTCAAAACCGCCTCCCAATGTTAAATGAAAAGGAGCTGCAACAATAGGTGCCTTGGAAAAACGAATCCGCTGTGTTAAGTCTTGTAGGGCTTTCACTGCCCCTTCCAATTTAGCCCATTCTTGTGCTTCACATGCTTCAAGAAGACTGACCAGGTTTGCCCCGGCAGAGAAATTCTGACCTGTATGACCAATCACCATCGCCTTGAATTTCCCTTCATCCAAAAGATCCATTCCTTCGTTGATGGTCATAGCCAGTGAACCGTCAATGGGATTGAGTACCGGTTGTAGAATAGAATGAAACTCAACATCCAGTATACCATCTCCCAAATCAATAAGGCTGGCACTCCAGTTTTTCTTGACAAGGTTTCCTGCGGATTTTTGCAGGTTAAGATTGATTTCTTTCTTGGCAGTGGGAACCGGTTTTGATTCGCCGGATAACATATCGTAATATGTCTTTACGCCATTGTTCGTTTCGTAAAAACAAGATCGCCCGCTTGCAAGCATATCTAAAATCCATTGAGGAACTTTTCTGTTTTCAGACAGCATCTTGTCAACGGACTCTTGCACTCCAATGGCATCCCAACCTTCAAAGGGGCCTAATTCCCATCCAAAACCCCATTTAATTGCATTATCAATGTTGATGATATCATCACTGATTTCCGGAATACGGTTGGCGCTGTAGATCAATCCCCGGGCTAATGTTTCCCAGAAAAATTTACCTGCTTTATCATCACTATAAGCCAATGCCTTTATTTTTCCAGAAGTAGATGTATGATCTTTGGCTAGACGAAAGCCGTCAAAACGTACTTTTTTCTGGGGTCCATATTCGCCTGTTTTCAAATCAATGGATAGAATCCCCTCATCTGTTTTTTTATAAAAACCGGCTTTGGTTTTTTGACCCAATCTGCCATCATCCACCAGCATCTGAAGAATATCCGGAATTTTAAATATATCTCTTTCTTCATCATCCAGCACTTTTTCATAAGTTGTGTTGGTTACATGTGCCATGGTGTCCAAACCAACCACATCGGCAGTCCGGAATGTTGCACTTTTCGGTCGCCCCACAATCGTACCGGTTAGTTTATCTACTTCTTCAACGGTTAAACCTTGCTGCAATGCAGTGTGAATCGTAACGTCTATATTGAAAACTCCGATTCTGTTACCAATAAAGTTGGGCGTATCTTTCGCATGGACGATACCTTTACCAAGTACACTCTCGCCAAATTCTGCCATGGTTTGATACACATCATCAGACGTATGATCGCCTTTTATTAATTCCAATAAATGCATATATCGCGGAGGATTGAAAAAATGTGTTATCATAAAGCGGGATTTAACATCATCCGGGAAAACAGTAATTAAATCCACAAGGGGAATTCCAGATGTATTGGAAGTAACGATCGCCGACGGTTTTAAATGGGGTATAATATTTTTGTAAACAATGTGTTTGATATCTAGTCGTTCGGCGACGACTTCTAAAACCCAATCTGCTTCATTTACCTTATGCACATGGTCGTCATAATTACAGGGAGTAATTAATTCGATATTCTTCGGTTTGAAGAGTGGAGCCGGCTTCAGCTTTGTTAATGTTTCAATCCCTTTTTCTGCCAATTCTTGATTAATGTCGAACAGGAGGGAAGAGATGCCGGCATTCGCCAGATGACCGGCAATTTGTGCACCCATAACCCCAGCTCCCAGGATAGCTACTTTTTCAATATTTTGATTCATATGAACCTCTATTTATATTTTGTGTAAAATTTTTTTTCATAAGACATAATAATTATCATTAATCGTAAATATTTAAAACGTAAAAACCACTATTTAATTACATTTCTTAAATAATTACGTATTTCGTTTTATGCCCTATTATTTTCTTTTGTATTAGGTAATTCTTTTTCAATTCTCCAGGTTAAGTGAATTGCGCTAGGTATTTATACATGACCCAGAAATGGCTAAAACTACCTGCCAAAACCATCACATGCCAAATTTCATGATACCCAAATCCCTTACGAGGTGATTGATGCCGATCCATTGCGTAAAAAATGACTCCACCGGAATAAAAAATTCCACCGATGAGCAACCAAATGAGTGCACCAGTCTGGAGGGATGTGATAAGTGGCCAAATCGCAATGATGGACAACCATCCCATAAATATATAATATACGGTTGAAAACCAGTCAGGGAATTTGAGCTGAAATAATTTCCAGAGGATTCCAAAAACAGCTAATCCCCAAATCACACCGAATAGACTCCAGCCCCAAGGACCTCTTAATGGAATCAGGCAGATGGGTGTATACGTGGCAGCGATTAATACATAAATCATCATATGATCAAGACGCTTTAGGATGGATTCTGCCCGGCCGGAAACAGGAATCCAATGATACAGAGTACTCGCTGTGTAAAGCAAAAACAATCCGGTACCAAAAATTGAAAAGGATACAATCTTCCATGGATCCACAGGATTAACAGCTTTGAAAATCAGCAGAATCAATGCCACAACAGATAGTATGGCACCAATGACGTGAGTCAATCCGCTCATAGGGTCTTTTAAGCACTTACTCATTCAGCTATTATCGTTTGATGATTGTGGATATACCTTGACCGCTGCCAATGCACATAGTAGCTAAACCAACATGGGTATCCTGTTGTTCCATAACGTTAATCAATGTGCAAATAATACGAGTACCGGAACAACCCAAAGGGTGCCCCAATGCAATGGCTCCACCATTCAGGTTGATTTTATCCATATCCCAGCCGCCTTCACGAATGACATACAAAGATTGAGCAGCAAACGCTTCGTTTAATTCGATTGTCTCAATATCGTCCATGGTCATCCCGGCTTTTTGCAGAGCTTTTTTTGTAGCAGGCAAGGGACCGGCACCCATTCGTGTCCAATCGACTCCGGCAATAGCTCGAGAGACAATTTCTGCTCTGGGCGTTAATCCCATTTTTTCAGCATAGGAGTCGCTGGTAATCAAAACAGCCGATGCGCCGATGGATATTGGACTACTGGTGGCAGCGGTTACGGTTCCACCCTCAACAAATGCCGGCTTTAAACTTTTAATCTTCTCCACATCCGGTTCGCGAGGCCCCTCATCTTTATCAACAGTAACTTCTCCATAGACATCTATAGGAATTAGCTCATTATCATATTTGCCCTCTGCATATGCTTTTAATGTTTTTTCATGGGAAGCAATAGAAAACGCATCCTGGTCCTCCCGGGAAATATTTCCATCGTTCGCCAGATTTTCAGCAGTTTCACCCATGCCAATATAGAATTCCTGTTCAGCAAGTTCCGGATGAAAATCAGGTGCAAATCCACCCATGGGAACTGAAAACATATCTTCAACACCGGCAGCGATCCCTACATCAATATCGCCGCACTCGATGGCAGTGCTCAATTGGTGGAGAGCATCCATTGCAGAACCGCAGAAACGATTCACCACTTTACCTCCGGACTCTTTCGGTATTCCGGCCAGGATAGCCACTGATCGTCCGATAATCATTCCTTGCGGTCCCTCTGGGAAAGCACATCCTACGACAACATCTTCCACATCTTCCGGTTTTACATTTTCATTCCGGGCTAATAGTCCTTTTATAACTTGAGCGGCAAGATCATCGGGACGAATGCCAACTAATTGACCATTTTTAATTCCGATAGGCGATCTGACTGCATCAATAATGACTGATTTATTTTGCATTTCTTAACTCCTAAAATGGGTATTCTTTATGATAATAAATATATCGAGCTACATTTCGTTTCAGATTAATAATATCCGTTTGCGTCATCATCCGTGCCTGGAATTGGCGCAATTGATCAATCACTTCATATGTTGTATGACCGCTAAAAATTCCATTCAATGCAGTAAGGGATATATTTAACAAACGTAAAACCATTTCGGCAGTATAGATTTTTGCAATACTGCAAACGGTTTTATCATGATTGTCATTTTCCAATATCTTTTGAGCTCGTACCACAGTGCTTTCTGCTGTATATAAATCTATGAAAACATCGGCCAGCATTTCTGTGATTTGCTGTTCATGTTTCAAATCCTGGCCGAATCTATTTAATGCTTCATTGAAGATATACAGAGCGAGACGTTTTCCGGTTTCAATGGTTTCGCATTCATTTGCCAATAGACCTTCGTTGTTTTCTATCTTACCGTTAGACATGAAATGATCGATGGCGCTGATTGACTCGCGAATTGGCAATTCCTCCATGAGTGCTTTTTTCATCATAAAACCGGTAATGATCTGTCGGTTTATCTCATTCGTTCCTTCCCAAATTTGATTGATCCGGTCATCACGGTATGCCGAAGCTAATGGGAAATCTTCCAGGTATCCATATCCGCCAAATATTTGCAATCCTTCATTGATTACAAAATGGCTGGTTTCACTGCCAAACACTTTAGCCATGGATGTTTCAATGGCAAACTGTTCCATGGCTTCTCCTATATTGATATAATAATCAGGATCTGATTTATCCAATTGATCAATTTCATTTTGAAGCAGTCCAATTGTCCGGTATAGCATGCTGTCAGCGGCAAAGGTACGCACGGTCATATCAGCAATCTTTTTGATGATGGCGTCAAATTGAGCTATGGGTTTTCCAAAAGCCCGTCGTTCTTTTGCATACTGTGCTGCAGCTTCAATGGCGGTTTTGGAACCCCCGACTCCGGCCGCACCCAGTTTGAACCTGCCAATATTTAGTACATTAAACGCAATGGCGGCTCCTTTTCCTATTTTATACAAAAGATTTTCCACGGGTACTTTTGCATCTTGGAAAATGAGGGGTGTAGTAGAGGAACCTTTCATTCCCATTTTCTTTTCCTCTGCGCCAATACTGAAGCCTTCGGAATCCCTGTCAACGATAAATGCGCTGAACTTGTTACCATCCACTTGAGCAAAGACAATAAATACATCCGCCCAGCCGGCATTGGTAATAAATATCTTTTCACCATTGAGTATATAGTGCTTCCCGTCTTCAGATAGAATAGCAGTCGTTTTACCTGCAAGAGCATCAGAACCGGCGGATGGTTCCGTTAATCCATAAGCGCAAAGGATTTCACCCGTAACTATTTTTGGGAGATATTTTTCTTTCTGTTCAGGTGTACCAAACCAAACAATGGGCAAAGAACCGATTCCCGTTTGAACAGCCCAAACTGTTGAAAAAGATGGGCTGTGTATCAATGCTTCGGCAACAATCGCTGTCGTTACTTTGTCGAGTTCCATTCCACCGTATTTTTCCGGAATGTCAATTCCGAGGAGTCCCAGCTCTCCCATTTCCCTGATTAAGGAGAGTGAAAGATCCTTATTGAATTTTTCGATTTCTTCTTTTTGTGCAAAGATACGTTCTTTATCGAATTCTTTTACCATGTGATAGATCTCACGGTGTTCTTCAGTAAAATCTTCCCTGGAAAAAACGGTTGCCTCGCTGATAGGTTCAACCAGGAAACTGCCTCCTGTCAGGTAGTTTGTTTTTATGTTTTCCATGTGATTCTCTCCTAATGTTTTTTCATAATTCCAGCTAGTATGAAATCAGTAATGGTTTGCATGTATTCTCTGGCGCTAACACCATGGATTTCGAACAGGGTAAACCAGTTAATCGACTCAATATTGACCATAATGGATAGGGCTGTTATACGAACATCCAGTTTTTTGAATTCGCCGGATTTGACACCACGTTCGATAATACCTTCAATTAATTCCAGGAAATTAGTATATACTTTTTGCAGTTTTTTTCTGAAGTCTTCATCCTTTTGCGCCATGGACCAAAACTCCGTTAAAGCTATAAATGGTTGTGGATCTGATTCAGATTGATCAATAAAATACTGAAACAGGTCTTTCAACTGGCTGGATGGAAGTGCGCCTTCTTCTACGATATAATTTAGGGTAACGCTATAGTGAAGTACCCAGAAATTGACCAGATCTAAATACATTTCCTTTTTGGATTTGTAATACCAATAGATTGCACCTTTACTCAATTTGGATGATTTGACCACATCATCCATACGGGATTGTTCGTACCCGTTTTGAACAAGAACTTTAAGTGCTGCGTCTAAAATCTGTTCTTTACGCTGAATTTGGAGTGATTCATTCATAATCTAAACCGACTGGTCAGTTTATTTTATGATACTATCGTGTTTTTTCCTAATCAAATCGTAAAAAGTGTTTGCATCATGACAATTATTTCATTTAATATGATATTGAGACTAATTCTCAATAAGAATTAATTCAATAACATTTTTCAACAAATTTTGAAGAGACAATGACAAAAATATATTTTTGTATAATACTATTGACAGTATTAATAGCACAGGATGATTTTTTTATCCCCGGAAATAGTATCGGTGGTTACGGTGAACTTCATTATAATAGAAGTCAATCAGGTGAAAATGTCCCCACGTTGAAATTAGATTTTCACCGGTTTATCATTTATTATGGATATGCTTTTAGTGAAGAATGGTCATTTAAATCTGAAGTGGAACTGGAGCATAATCTCGTGTATGATGGAGAAGGCGAACTGGAATTGGAACAAGCTTTCATTAACTATCATTCAGAGCGTTTTGGCTTTCAAGCCGGTGTCATTCTACCTTCGGTAGGAATCATCAATGAATATCATGAGCCTCCTTTATTCTTAAGTGTAGAACGTCCCGAATACAGTAAATATGTTATTCCTACAACATGGTTTGGTAATGGAGCCGCGGTTTATGGAAAAATGGCCGGAATCAACTGGCGCTTTGCCTTGTTGGAAGATCTCAATGGTGATAAAATTGGTAAGGGTATTCGAAGCGGGCGCGTTAAAGGATATAAATCGACTGCGTATAATATGGTAAAGAACATCAGCGTATACTTTAACGGTGTAACAGGCTTACGTGTTGGAGGGTCAATCACGTCGCACAACGCACCGACTTCAGTGTATTTAATTAAAGATGAAAAGGGGAACACAATCGTCAATGATGCAGACACAGCATCTGTTGGTGTTCAGCTCTTGGAGGTAAATGCAAAATATACTGCTAACAATATTTATGCTGTTTTAGAATATGGACAGATTTCATATAAACACAATCCTCTTGGCTATGAAACAAGCGGCGGTTATTACTTGGACCTTGGTTACAATGTTGGATCACTCATTGGTTTAAAAGGTAAACTGATACCGTGGGTGCGACTATCCGAATATAACCGTGGCAATGATGACAAATCTGTTGATTATGACATTAAACGCTATGGGATTACATTTTGGCCCGTGTCACAGATCGCCTTCAAAATTGAATATGGAACAAAAACAACCGCTTCCAATGAAAATAACCCCGAAATTCAAATCAACGCAGGTGTTGGCTATAGTTTCTAATCTCCTAAGTCAGTTGTTCATAAGAAAAATGATTACAAGAACCTCGATTTCGATTCTTTTTTTGTTGTCAATCTTAATTGGCGGAATTCGTGAAGAAGCTGAATTCATGATACGGCATGAGTTTGGCGATGAAGTAAACTTTGTTTTTTCTCGTTACATTATACCGAAAGACATAAAACAAGAAGTGGAGAACAAGGCCAAGCAGCGCTTCTATTCTGACTTTATTTATACCTGGTCGGTTACTAGAGATAATCAAATTATTGGTTACACTCTCTTGGATAATGTGAAAGGAAAATCCATGCCTATCACATTCATAGCAATGTACAATAATCATGGGGAAGTCGTAAATGCTGCAGTGATTAAATACCGTGAAGCGATCGGCGGGGAAGTGGGACGAGAATCCTGGTTAAAACAATTTTTTGGTAAGAATGCAACATCGCCATATGACGATATTGATGGTATCAGCGGTGCAACAATTTCTGTGGATTCCATGACAAAGGGTATTCAAAAATTGACATTATTATTAGCAGTAATTCGAGATGATAACCCATCAAATGAAAAACATGAAACTAAATGAATTAGATAAAAATCTGCGCTGGTTTTTAATCATTTTTATTATCGTACTTGCCATCGGTGTGAGTGTGGGGCTTGTTTATATAAACCTAACGACTCATATGAGTCCGGAACAAACATATGAGCATATTGCCGGTTCGCAGGCAGGCGAATATGAAATCCCCGATAATTATCCGAAATCTTTGGAAAATTTGCTTTTAACAACCCACGTACATGTGATTTCATTTGCCTTCATATTTATTATTATGGGTGCGCTTTTTAATTTTAATTCCATTCTCCCTGACCGGTGGAAATTATTTTTGATGATAGAGCCATTATTTGCAATTCTTACTACTTTTGGTTCTATTTGGGGTATTCGTTATATTCATCCGGCTTTTAGTTACGTCACAATTGTTTCCGGGGTTCTGATGTACCTGTCATTTTATTTAGTCGCTGTTATATTAATTATTGATCTTGCTTATAAAAAATCGAAATAATTCAACGGTGAAAAATAAGTTGTTGAAAATGTTCTTGATCGCATTTGATTTTATTGGGGTGACTGTGCTGCCGTTCATAACTTCGGGACCATGATGAATCGAGGAAATAATTCGTAACAAAATGTGTAATTTTGCATCTGATTTTCTTAAAGGAATACATAACTTATGAGCAAACTGATCAATAATCGTCAACAGCGCATCGAAATCATGAAAACCCTGGTACGGCAATTGCACGAAGGAGACGCACCGGAAAAAGTGAAGCACCAGCTGGAAACGATGCTGGATGAGGCGGACTATTCTGACGTATTCACCATGGAAATTCAACTGATAGATGAAGGCATTCCCCAGGAAAGTATTCAGGAGCTTTGTGATACACATACCCAGGTTTTGAAAAAACACCTGGACTTGCAGGAAACGCCTGATACGGTCCCCGGTCATCCTGTGCATACCTTTATCCAGGAAAATAAAGCGCTTACAAAAGTGGCTTCCCTCGTTCGCTTACAAATCAAAGACTTGGAAAAGTATAAAGATGATGAAGATGTTTTAGAGCCGGTCCGCAAATTTCAGAGTCAGCTTAATCTGCTAATGGATGTGGAGAAACATTATTCGCGAAAAGAAAATTTGCTTTTTCCTTATTTTGAAAAAAAGGGTGTTACAGGACCGCCAACAGTCATGTGGGGAAAAGATGATGAAGTACGAACCCTGCTGAAAGAAAGCTTATCCGTATTGCAGCAAATTGATGCTCTTACAGCTGGGGAAGCGAAATTGTTCAGCGAAGTGGTGATTCTGCCGGCAGTGACAGCGTTGGAAGATATGATTTATAAAGAAGAAAAAATTCTTTTTCCGACAGCATTGGATCTTTTGACAGACATTGAATGGATTGAAATCTATCGGGAAAGTGAGGAAATTGGTTATTGCATCTATGTTCCGGAGTTTGAATGGAAACCCGAAGGAATTAAAGCCGGACAATTAACAAAGAAACAAACCGATGGAAAAGTACATCTGCCAACAGGAACGTTTACATTGGATGAAATGATTGCCATGTTTCGAACACTTCCCTTTGATATGACATTTGTTGATAAGGATGATAATGTCCGTTTCTTCAGTGATAGCCCTGAACGGATTTTTGACCGGACCCGGGCGATCCTTGGGCGCAAAGTTCAATACTGCCATCCGCCGTCCAGTGTAAATATTGTGAATCAGATTATAGAGGATTTTAAATCGGGGAAACAAAACCAAGCCCGGTTTTGGATCAACTTACGGGATAAATTGATCTACATTGTTTATTATGCTGTGAAAGGTGAAAATGGAGAATATATGGGAACGCTGGAAGTCACTCAGGACCTGACGGAAATCAAAAATATTGAAGGTGAAAGAAGAATTTTGACCTACGATAATAACAAGGGAAGAAAGGATTGAAAATGGATATCACTCCTAAAACGAAATTAATGGAAATACTCAACGCTTATCCTGAACTGGAAGAAAAAGTCATCGCAATGGCTCCGCCGTTTAAGAATCTGAAAAATCCCATTTTAAGAAAAACAGTAGGAAAGCTGGCCACGTTAGCAAAAGTGGCTCACATCGGGGGATTGGATGTGCGTGAATTCGTCAATGATCTGCGAAGCGAAGTTGGATTAGCTCCATTAGAAGGAGAAGTCACCGATGACTCATTCCAGTTATCAGCGACAGCCCCAGATTGGATTAAGGGTGAACCCAAACATATCGTGGACGGTACAGCGATGCTGGACGCAGGGGAGCATCCACTCAACCGTGTCAATGAACTCATGAGTGAGATCAGCCCGGGGGAACATATTTTATTAAAAACAAACTTTATCCCATTGCCTATGATAGATGCGATGAAAAAACAAAATTATAAAGTGTATCATACCGAAAACGAAGGTAATCAGCATCAGACGTTTATACTGAAACTCTAATTATATATACAGAAAATAAAATTATATTATATACTTTTATTTTGAACATGTGCCTTAAACCTAACATTACCTTGAGAGGGTGGGATGTGAAATTTGTGATTTATTAATGGTCATTTTTTTTCCACATTCAAGGTAGTTATAGCCACTCCTCGGTAACCGAAATTATTATAAGAATACAAAACCAACTTGAAGGAGGTATGAAGATAAATTTGTTTTAAAATTATCTGTTTGGGAGATTTGTGATTATGTGTAACTTTTACCGAACGGGGGTTCAGGATGAAACATTTAATGAAATGGCTTTTGACTACTAACATTTTTATTTCTGTTGTGTTACCGCAGAATGACTTTTTTCTACCCGATGATTCTGCTTCTTTTGGTATTTTTATCTGCGATTTCGAGACAGGAGTATTTGAAGAGGGGACAGTTCTGAATGTCCCCCTGTGTACTGAATGTGATTTTAACAGTTTTCCATTCGATGTGATATTTTTAGAGCCGGGAGATTTTGGTTCTATCCAATTCAACTATTCATCAACAGGTGATACGGTATTCTATGCAACAATCATTTGGATGGCACTGGGTGAAATAATTTATCCGGATACTTTTTTCCATGCCGATTCTTTTTCTATAGAATTTGATAATGCTCCATATCCCGATACACTAGAATATAGCAATTTGAATGAAATATTTTTGGACAATGGGCAATTCCCGGGTGCAGCAGATTCTGCTTATAAGCATATTAGAAAATTATCTTTGGTTCATGAATTTGCAGAATACCCGTACAAAATTTTTGTTTACTTATATACACCAGCCGTAGGAGCAACAGATCCGTCAGTAGCAAAATGGATATTTTTCCTGTTTCGTAATCCGGAACTGATTGGTATCGAAAATGAAAATCCAATCCCCCAAGAATTCAAACTTTTTCAGCCATATCCCAATCCGTTCAATCCAACCACTACCATCCGGTTTAATATTGGTGTAGAGATGCAGCATGCAACGTCTCTACAAATATTTGATATTACCGGACGTCTGGTGGAAACATTGGTGAATGGTGAACTGGTGAGCGCACGCCCGCCAAAGGCACGTAGGTGGGGTGAACACGAAATTACCTGGAATGCCGGCAACCTTCCCAGTGGTGTGTATTTTGTGCGGTTGGTATCAGGAAGTACGTCACAAACGCAAAAAGTCATTTTGATGAAATAGGAGTTAAGTATTGAAGAAATTCCCTTCACAAAATGTTCAAACTATTAGTACACAATTGATTTAATCTTTTATGCTTCAGAGATTTCGAATGCAGTATAAAATCCTGATTTTCATCTTGACTATAATCAGTTTGATCATTTTTTCTTGTGAGGAAGCAGATGATAATATTATTGAAGATCTATCTTGTGATTCCCTCGTAGTTGGGATAAAAATGATGGATTCAGATTATGTGAGACCCATTGTAAATAATTTAGTAACCGATTTAGAATCTGTTCCTTCCGATAGTGATCAATTTGGTCATAAAAAGAATCTTAATATATTGGTCGACCGATTAAATGATTTGTGTGATAATATGATATTCACCTTAACATGTTATGCTTGCATTTATACCAACCCACCTCAATCAGAGATAGAAATGTTGACTGATTCTGCTAATACCGATATAAGAAGAGTTATTGACATCTTGACTCCAAAAAATGAATTACTATCTTTTATTAGAATACATCCCTAAAGGGCAGTATAAAGAATAATGTAACACCCCTTATTATTCTATCAACCCAAGCTGTCGATACTTCTCAGTATATTTATCCCGCAGCATCTTATGCCTGTCAGACATGTCTACTTTCCGTCCCTGGATGTAAAGTTGTTCCACTTGAGTCATCACTTCCAGGGGATCCCCATCACAAATAAACAAAGTAGCATCTTTGCCGACTTCTAATGAACCCACCCGATCAGCGATGCCCAGAATTTCTGCGGGATATAATGTGACTGATTTCAGCGCTTCATCTTTTGGCAGACCATAGGCCGCTGCTGTGGCTGCTTCGTAGGGCAAGTTCCGCTGGTGGGGCGCCTGGAAGGAGCCGCCATTGGCCGAGATGCAGAATTTGACTCCGGCTTCGTAAAGTTTTAAAGGTGTTTTAAATGGCGTATCGTAATCCGCCCATCTTCGTGCCGGAAGTTTATGAGTGGCTTCTATTATGACTGGAATATCATTATTCTTCAGTATATCTGCAACCATCCAGGCATCCCGTCCGCCCACGAGGACCAGTTTCAATCCTTGGCGTGCGGTCCATTCTACTGCAGCTTCTATCTGCTGTACACCGTTAGCGTGGATGAATACGGGTAACTCTCCATTGACAACACTAACCATACTTTGCCACTTTAAATCCATTTTTTGAGTGGGAGTATTTTCAGAAGCAATACTTTGTGCATAGGCACGGGCTTTGTCCAGAATCTCATCTAATTCTTTGAGCTGTTGGTCCCGTTCCTTTTTCTGTTCTTCCGGGCTTTTACGTATCCAAGGTGAGTGGCTCACGGTCATCCGCGGCCAGCGAATGTGCATGCCCACCGGCATCTTCAGAGTGGCGTCTTCCCAAGTCCAGCCGTCCAACATCATAGCGGCAGAGGTACCTGATATGAGTCCGCTTTGGGGAACGCTCAATACAATGGCCACACCGTTGGATCGTGTAACAGGAATCAGTTCGGAGTCGGGATTGTAGCTCACTTCCGCCCGGACGTTTGGGTTGACAGCACCCACTTCCGCAAAGTCCCGCGTGGCCCTCACGGCGTTCACTTCCACCAGTCCCAATACAGTGTTGGCGGCGATCATCCCCGGGTAAACGTGTTTTCCGAATAGGGAAATGATTTCCGTATTATCTGGTAGTCGAGCAATACGCTGCCCTATCTCAATGATTTTACCGTCTGAAAAAAGAATCTCGCCCTTAGTCAGGGTCGGTCCTGAAACCGTATGAATTGTGGCATCTTTCAGCAGGATTGGGTGTGCCTGTCTGGGTGCCGGGATCTGATCTGAAGCAAACAAAAAACCGATGAATGTTATTGCAAAAATGAACCGCTTCATTGGTCACCACCTTCCGAGCAGGAATAAAAGTAGCTATTACTGTCTCCATTCGGTTTCATAGGCTTTCCCCCATCTTTGTCATCACTGGTTAAAATTTTCTGGATCAACATGTTGCGTTCATCTGCAATTCGATTCCTCATTTCTGCGTCTCGTTCTTTGCTGAAGTATTGTGTTCCTTCGATCCATGTTTGTTCGCATTGGGTGTAAGAAGAGAGCGGGTTGTCGCTCCAGATTACAAAATCACCGTTTTTCCCTTTTTCCAGTGAGCCCACATATTGGTCGATGCCCAATTGCTTGGCCGGATTGATGGTAACAAATTTCAACGCTTCCTCTTGAGACGCTCCGCCATACTTTACAGCCTTGGCTGCTTCCGTGTTCATACGCCGGGCCAATTCATTGCTGTCGGAATTGAAGGAGGTCACAACTCCAACTTCATTCATGATTGTTCCATTATAGGGAATAGCATCGATTACCTCGAATTTATACGACCACCAGTCGGTAAAGGTGGAGGCGCCTGCACCGTGTTCTGCGATCCGATCAGCTACTTTATAGCCTTCAAGAACATGCTGAAAAGTACCAATAGTAAAACCATAATCTTCGGCAATCCTTGTAAGCATCAGAATTTCATCCTGTCGATAGGAATGGCAGTGAACCAACCGCTTTCCCTGCATAATTTCCACCAGGGCATCCAATTCCAGGTCTTTCCTCACCGGCAAATTGCCTTGATTTGATTTCTTTTCAAATCCATCCAGTCCCAGGGCTTCGGCGTAATCTGTGGCGGCGGCAAAGGCATCGCGAATGATTTGCTCCACGCCCATCCGGGTTTGGGGATAGCGGGTGGTATAATCATCGCCCCAATTGGACTGCTTGACATTTTCGCCTAATGCAAATTTGATACCTTGGGGTGCTTCTTTAAACAGGATTCCTTCCGGGGTCTGCCCCCAGCGGAGTTTGATTACTGCATTTTGCCCGCCGATGGCATTGGCTGAACCATGCAAAATATTCGCAACGGTAAGCCCACCGGCCAATTGACGGTAGATGGCAATATCGTCACTGTTGAGCACGTCATAGATACGTACTTCTGCCGTAACAGACTGGGTGCCTTCATTAATGGCAAATGCGGCACTATGGTTGTGAGCATCGATGAGTCCGGGAGTGATGTGTTTCCCGGAAGCATCTATCATGTAAACATCATTTCCTGAAACGTTGATGTTTTTACCGATTTTTTCGAGAATACCGTTTCGAATAAACATATCAGTATTTTCAAGAATGCCTTCGGATCCGCAGGTCCAAATGGTGGCATTTTTTACCAAAATCTTTTTGGTCTGACTTGGTGGTTTCGCAAAACCGTAGGCTCCCTCTGGAAAAAGAGGAATTAGTTCAGAGGGAGATTCCTTTTTTGATTCTTCTTTTTCATTGGCATCTTTTGATTCAATTGTATTTGTCCAGTGTGCGGTCCATTTGATTTCAGAGCCGTCCGGAGCAACACCGCTGCCGGTAATAAATTTGTTTTGCAGTGTTCCGGAAAGGCGGACAACACCTTCCAGATTCAAGTCTTTTCCCGGGAATGTAAAAGCAAGCCGATGGGTTTCGTTCTCCACATCTTTAAGCTTAATCTCCGTGGAATCCACCACCAACTTGCCGGAAAATTTATTGTTTTTTTGGGTCAATTCCAGCGTGGCATTGAGGTTTAATCCGCCGGATAAAGTCATGTCCCATTTACCCGAAACATCATGAACCGGTTCATCCTTGATCACGTATTGTTTTCCCTGTATCCAGACTTCAGTAACCTTTGAATCTTTTTGAAAATAATCGCCATCAGTAATAACCAGGTTAGCGATATATCCCTTATCTACCTTGCCCAGGTTTGATAACCCTAACTTTGCGGCGGGAATAGTGGTCAAAGCAGCCAAAGCATCGTCTTTTGATAATCCCCGTTCAATGCTCCGGAGCAGGTTAATATGAAATTGTTTCCTGTCCTTCAGGTCGCTGGATGTGAGAGCAATATCAATACCGGCATTGACCATTCGGGCTGTATTGTCCGGGGCTTGGTCCCAGTGGCGCAACTGTTCCAGATCGAAATCTAAAGCATCTTCCCATGAATCCACGTCCGGAGTTTTGGGATAATTTAGTGGAACGATCACAAATGTGTTCATTTCCTTGATTTCATTCAGACGGCGGTATTCGTACCCACTGCCCTTTAGCCAGAAATTCAGATCAAATTCCTCAGCGATTTTCTGCACACGCAGTGCTGCCAGTTCCTGCCCTGTTTCAAAACAGAAGGGCAGGTTTGATTTCACGACGGCAGACAGAGTTTCCAGGGCGCGATCCAGATCCGGTGACTCGGTTTTATCTCGATTGCGATTATAAAAAGTCCAGGCATTATTATTCCATTGGGCATCATAAAACGTTTGTCTGATCAGGGCGATGGTACCCATGAGCGAATTGGGATAGCCTTTATCTCTCCAACTGCCTTGCTCAAAAGCCATGATTTGTGCCGGACCGTTTTCTGCAATAACAGATTCGGGCCCCCAATTACCTAAATGGATCAAAGAGGATCGGCCGCGAAAAATACCTTTATCCGGAACTATTTGGGCCGTAGTAAAGCCGAGAGAACGGAGCGTTTCCAATTCTTTTTCCTTAGGCTGGAAATCATCGATCAAACGATACTCTGGTTGGACACGTTCATTCCAGTGATTGGTAACAGGGTGGGATTTATTTTTCTTTTTTTCTTTTCCAAGATCCATGGAAGATGGTTTATTGTTTTCCCGTTTCCAGTAGCTTTCAATGAAGCCGGGATAAACTGTTTTGCCCGAAATATCTATTTTATAAGCATCAGCAGGAACGGATACTTTTTTGCCCACGGCTTCGATAATACCGTTTCGAATAACAATTTTACCACTATCGATAACTTTGCCGGGTTTCGTAATAATCTTTCCGTTTTCCAAAACAAACACGCGTGGTGTATTGTCATGGAGCGCATTTACCGGATTGACTTGGGCAACAGAGATAGAAATAAGAAAAATTAATAATATATTCTTCATGCTTTTATCATCCTGTCTTTTAGTGATTAAAAGTTTTTCCCCTTAAGGTGTGCTTTGACAATTTCAGTCGTTAAGTATTTATATGCTTCATCAATGGTATCAGCAAAATAAAACAATTTCATATCTTCTTCAGATATTGTTCCCATTTTCACTAAATAATTAAAATCAATAACTTTTTTCCAAAACGTGCTGTCGTAAATAACGATGGGAAGGCGTTTAAGAATTTTTTTCGTCTGAATAAGTGTTAACAGTTCCATAAGTTCATCCAGTGTGCCAAATCCACCGGGGAAAACGACTAATGCTTTTGCCAAATAAAGAAACCAGAATTTGCGCATAAAAAAATAATGGAAAAATAAACTCAAATCTTTTGATATCCATTGATTGCCTGATTGCTCGAATGGGAGCGTAATATTGAGCCCCACTGCAAGTCCATTGGCTTCTGCAGCGCCACGATTGGCAGCTTCCATGATTCCCGGACCACCACCGGAGGTGATAATATATCTTTTCTTCTTATCTTTTAATCCCTTACTCCATTTGGTTAATCTGAATGCCAATTCCCGGGCATCTTCATAATAGCGGCTTATATTCAAATCTTGTTGTAACTGTGCTTTTTCCTTTTCGGATATATTTCTGGATACTTCGTTGAAAGCTTGTTTAGCCTCTTTGTGTGATTTAATCCGCGCTGATCCAAAGAAAACAATGGTGTCCACAATCTTTTTTTGCCGGAATCGCTGGAGAGGTCCGAAATATTCAGCGAGTATTCTTAATACTCGCCCATCAGGACTGCCAAGGAATTTTGTATTATAGTAAAATCGTTCTTTGTTTTTATCAGTCATTTTAAATCCTATTAAATGAGCGGGAAGTTAATCAAAATTCGTGACTGGTAAAGTGGATTTTGGTGACAGGTAACTTGTGGGTATATCTGTCCAAAACGTTTATCGAAACCATTTAAATATATGTTTTTGACCCCAACCTTTGCTGCGACTACGGCAAGCTTTGTGTTTCCCCTATTAGCGAAAGCGCAAGGGAAAGATTTTGGCGATAGTCCGGTTGCTTTCTCCCCTGTAAGAGGGGAGAATTGAAGTGGGGTTTATAAAATAGGTATTTTGGATTACTCACTCTACTCTCATCTTCTGTTTGTGGTATTGAAATAATAAGGGGATTGTTTTTTGAATAAGTGGAAAAATCTGTCCAAA
>CAJVYU010000016.1 GCA_913009735.1 uncultured Fidelibacterota bacterium | reverse complement strand
GACCGGATAACGAACGAACCTATTTATTAATTCCCGTTGGCTATCCAACGAAAGAGGCAGAAGTGCCAAATATCCGCAAAAAACCATTTAAAGGAATAAGTAAATGTGGGATGAAAGATATAGTGCAAAGCACTACATATATGGAACAGAACCTAACAGTTTTTTGAAGGAAAACTTTGGCGCTATTCCAAAGGGCGGACGCGTGCTCTGCCTGGCTGAAGGAGAAGGGAGGAACGCAGTTTTCTTGACCAAACAGGGTTATAATGTGACTGCTGTAGATGCGTCTATAGTTGGATTGAGAAAAGCTAAAAAGTTAGCTGACGACAATAAAGTCTCTATTGAGATTGTTCACAGTAAATTAGAAGACTATGAGCTAGGTATTAGTCAGTGGGATGGAATTGTATCTATTTTTTGCCATGTACCAGAACACGTAAGAAAAGGTCTACATAAAAACGTGGTCGCAGGACTTAAAAAAAATGGCGTACTGCTACTTGAAGCGTATACACCCGATCAGTTAAAGCACGGTACGGGCGGCCCGCCCTCAGAAGACTTAATGATGTCTAAAAAAATACTCATTAAAGAATTAGCAGGTTTAAAATTCAGTCATTTACTGGAGCTTGAGCGCAAAATAGTAGAAGGTTCTCATCATTCAGGCATTGCTTCGGTTGTTCAAGCGATTGGTTCATGCCAATAAAAAAACAAAAACATGTTTCAGCCGATAGCTCCCACGCCGTTAATAGAGAATAAAATGTCACCAGAATTGGAAACAGAACGCCTATTGTTTTACCGTTTTGAAAACAATGATGCACAAGCAGTATTCGCATGTTGTTCAAATCCTAACGTTTCAAGATTTACCTCAGGATACTCACCAAAGTATCGAAGATTCAAAAAATTATATAAAATGGGTAAAAACCAAATACTCTATTGAAGAAGGAAAAATTGATATCTGTTGGGCGTTACGACTTGGATAAAATGTCCAGCTGGAAACCTGAAAAACATTCAGTGTGATTATAAAGTTGCGACGAAAATACAGTGTTATATTCTGACATGATTGTTAAGAAATCAAAACCTTTCAGGCTGGTTATCTCATCTATCCAGCGAATACATAAGTGACCGGTACCAAGAAGTAGATACAAACAAGACGAAGAAAACCTTTATGAGCGAACGCATTTGGCCTATTGTACGCGTGCTCATTCTGCAATTCATTTTGATGATAGGTGTATTCGGCAGTCTGGCGGGATGGCTTGTGCTGGCATTGTTGGTAGAAAAGCTGCATTGGATTGAGATAGATTTCCATGGGAAGACATTAGAGACCATCAGCCCGGACGGGAAAATCATCGGTGTAATCATTGTTTTTCTCGTCAACCTTGCAATTATCTTGTTAGCCTGGCGCTGGATAGAACGTAAGCAACCGAAGGAAATGTATTGGGAGTTTAGCCGTCGTCAATGGCGTTATCTGAACTGGGGATTACTGGCTGGTGTGTGTGAAGCGATATTGGTGTTTGTTGTGCTTTGGGCACTTGGGATTGTGCATCCTGCATTTGGTTTGAGCAAAGTGCCGTTGAAGGTATGGATAATGGCGCTTGGATGGATGTTTGCATCGTCAGTTTTGGGGCCAATTACAGAGGAAGTTCTCAACAGAGGGTATTGGTTTCAGAATATCAAGCGGGGTTGGGGAGTTACTGTTGCGGTAGTGATAACATCGGCATTATTTGGCGGACTTCATTTGCTAAACCCGAATGCAGAGATACTTGGAGCCGTCAATATCGCACTATCAGCGGCGATATATGCTTTTGGCTTACTGTGGCTAAAGTCGCTGTGGTTTCCAATCGGGTGGCATGCGGGCTGGAACTTTACGCAGTTTTTTGTAGCAGGACTTCCAAATTCGGGAATTTCAGTAAGCAGTATGGGATTGGAAGGAACCACGTTATTCGTTACAAGATTATCTGGCCCTGACTGGTTATCGGGCGGGCAATTTGGTATGGAAGCAAGTATTGTGCGAACGGTTGTACTGATAGGGATCATTTTAGGGTTGCTGTGGTTGCAAAGGAAGAATGGCCAAGTAAATGAGCGAGTTGGTTAACATGCGTAATTTTACTTCAGAATGATTATATGGTTAAGAATAATAAAGATACCGTTTTTATTGCCAATCTCGTAGAAGATTACGGGCGATTGGTTTCATCGATTTGCCATCGAATGATACAGGATGAGGAAACCGTCCGGGATGCAGCGCAGGAAGCATGGCTGGAGATTACAAAAAGCCTGCCTTCTTTTCGGGGAGGGTCGAAAATCTCAACTTGGATTTATACTATCACTTACCGAACGGTTATGCGTTATGCAAAGAAAGAAAAGGTATACTCCGCAAAATATGTGGGCGATTACTTCCGCCAAGAAGAAATAAAATTACCCAATTCTCATGGCCTTGACAAAAAACTTTGGGTCAAGCAAATGTGCGATAAATGTCTCACAGGAGTTTTGTCTTGCCTGAACCATGAGTCTCGCATGGCATACATTATGAGAGATGTTGCCCGGGTGTCTTATGAAGAAATTGCCGAAGTTATGGAACAAAGTTCAGCGTCGATTCGACAAATGATTTCTCGATCCAGGAGAAAACTACAAAATTTTTTAAAGGACGAATGTGTGCTGCATAACGCAAAAGGGAAATGCAGCTGTAGAATGAGGAAATGGGTATTAGAGGTCGATCTGGTTCGTGAATACCAGGAACTCACACAATCTATGGCCGAAGTAAACGTTTTTCGAGAAACAGAAGAAATCATATCCAGAGTGAATTATTGGAGACAATTTCTAGATCTGGACTGAGTTGTCACAAACTTGTTTTCAGTTCCACTAATGTAATAGAGCCCTTAAGGGGCGCCAAACACATAAAATGTATTTAGAGGAACTTGAAAATGAAAACAAAAAATCTTGAAAGACAATGGGTAACACTAGACGCTTGTAGCGTCGCGTACCGCCAATGGGGAACGGCTGGTAAGCCTATTGTTTTGCTTCATGGTATCCCAATGAATAGTTCATTGTGGGAGCGGATCGGCTCACATCTTTCTACAGAAGGCTATCTTGTATATGCACCTGAAATGTTGGGACTGGGCTATACTGAGGGTCCAATCAATTATGATCACTCGTTAAACGGGCAAGCCCGGCTGGTAAACCTGTTCATAAACAAGGTAGTGAAAGACGAGTGCATTCTTGTTGGTCATGATCTGGGAGGAGGCGTGGCTCAGATTATAGCCGCAGGGCTTTCCAACCAAGCCGGAATCAAAAAATATGTATTCACAAATTGTGTCGCCTATGATTCTTGGCCGATAGAAGGGATAAAACTATTAATCGGAGCTGCTTACAAAAAGAATTATACACAGATATTCTCTCCAGAATTTATAGCCGGTTTTGTAAAGAAAGGGTTATCTGCCGGATTGTTGGATGCATCTTTAAACACCAATGAGCTCCTGGAGGATATATGTAAAGGACTTGTTGGAACCCGGGAAAGAATGGAACACTTTATACTTTTCTTAAAAGCGATGGACAACAAGTATACTCAGGGAGCTTCCGCCAAGCTCAAAACGGTTGAGAAACCGGCGCTGGTTGTCTGGGCGAATGGCGACAAGTTCCAACCTGTTTCCATTGGAGAAAAATTACGGGACGCGTTACCCAAGGCTACTTGGAAACTCATCGAGGGAAGACATTTTCATCCTTTGGAGAGCAATGCGCTGGCGGAAGCTATCGTTCAATGGGACAATCGTTAATAGTCGCGAGGCAGCCGCTCTACATTAATAACAATCAAAAGATACGTTTCTGAATATTTCTCCGGCAACGGTTAGTGGTAATAATATTGTCATTGTGCGGAGAGAGGAACGAACGACAAAGCAATCTCCTAAAGGCTGCGGTATCAAGGAGATCGCTTCGCCGCTCCACACCTCGCGACGACAAGGAGTCTTGTGCTATCTTTGATACGACTAACCATTGCCGGAGAAATATTAATATTGATGGAGCAGGGTATAAGGAAAGTAAATCGGCATTTTCATTTTATGGATTACCTAAAGAAATAAAAAAATGCAAAAGATGTAATCAGTAAATTGAATGGAAGAACAAATGGCGTTCAAATAAAATTCAAGGAAGAGTAAATGGGTAAACAATCTTTTGAAATATCAGATAAATTGAAAAAATTTATCGAAGAGCAAAAAATATTTTTCGTGGGCACCGCCGCGGCAGAAGGAAGGATCAATATATCTCCAAAAGGCATGGATTCCTTGAAAGTTGTTAGCGATAATAGAGTTGTCTGGCTAAATGTAACGGGTAGCGCAAATGAAACATCTGCTCACGTTCAGGAAAACGCTCGAATGACAATAATGTTTGCCGCTTTTGAAGGAAAACCCATGATTCTACGGCTTTATGGTGAAGCAAAAGTGGTTCATAAAAATGATCCGGAATGGAACGAATTGTTTTCTTTGTTCAACCCAATTCCCGGCGCCAGGCAAATATTTGATCTAACAGTTGATCTTATTCACACTTCTTGCGGTATGGCTGTGCCATTATTTGATTATGCAGAGGAAAGGGAGCAGTTAAAAAACTGGGCATTAAAAAAAGGCGAAGAGGGTATAAAAAAATATTGGGAAAAAAAGAATCAAGTGAGCCTGGACGGTAAGCCAACAAATATAATGAGAAAAAATGCCTGACAAACCCATCAAGCAGCAAAAACGTAGTGTGCCGCCATTAGCTTTACTAAAAAATGTGAGGTCCTTGCCGTGTATACAGGACTAATCCTGAAAGAAAGCCTTGAAAATCCAGACGTTTTAATAGATGACAGGATAACCATTACAAAAGAGGAAAAATGGAATGTTGATAAAAGCGCAGAAGATTGGCAGCCGAAAATTTGGACTGCTGTATATATAGAGGGCACCGATGAAAACCTGGAAGATATTGCAATGATTGTTTCAGCCTCAATTTTAGATAAATGGTATGCAAACCTGTCTGATACCACAACTGAATATGTTATCTTTCATAAAAAGTTATTTTCCTATACAAAGGGAGATGACGATACAAAACAAAAAGCAAGGAATTACGGAAAATTTATCGGAGTCCCCGAACATCAATTGGACTGGTAAACACCCGTCCAAAACCTAACACATCACCATAGCGAATTTTGTTTGTGCTTTTGTGGAATCAACCCGGTTAAAAACTATACTTCAATTTTATATAAACATTATCATTATCGTCAAACTGGCTGAATAATTTATTGTCTTTTTTACCGCCCAAAATATCCGCCGCAAGAATGATTTCGACGCCATCCACAGGGTAATACTTTATACTGAATCGGTTCCAATAATCTTCGTGAGTGAAATTATAGATGACAAATATTTCCGGCTTAATGGTTTCATTTACGAAAGTATCTGAAAGTAATAATGTCCCCGTGTTGACGATTTTATCATTAACCACCAGATCATCATAATCCAAAATTATTTCCTGAATAAATTGCCCGCTGATGAATGTTTTCCCGGGGGAGATTTCTCCACCAATCATGTAATTTAGAAAATCTTTTTGTACGACGCGATCGCCATCCGCAGCATTTTCCGTATAAAAATTTCTCTTTTGATACAAAGCACCTTCGCCACGAATTACCAGGGGTCCGATTGTTGAGGCGAACGTTCCTCCCAATACCGTTAATCGATCATATTCAGGTTTAATCGTAACGCTAAATGGCGTCAATGGATTATTGGTTAGTTGAAAATACTGCCGGAAAACCGGATAATCGTCCCAAGTGTAGAAATAAGACAGCGCCAGGTCTATTCCTTTAAAATGTGTTGAATACCGGAATCCATATTCAGAATTATTTAGCCGCTTTTCCGGTTCTGTAATATTATATATCATGATTAATGTATCCGGAATCGATTTGGCAATTTCATCGATAGGAGTATAAAACGCCCAGGCCTCTCCCGGCTCCGAAAATTTGGCAGGAACAAATTGAGGTATCCAGATACTTTCCAACCGACTGTTCCCGAAATATGCCTGTACTTTAATGGAATTTATTCCCATTCGGATATCCTCGAAATCCGCCAGGATAAATTCCCTTAGATTAAGGGGATTAATAATATCGGTAATGAACAACCCGTCTGCCTTGCCCCAGACAATTTGCTGTTTTCCAATTCGAAGGTCATAATGATCAAAATACAGATCGATGTACATCTCACGCAGATTTAGCTCAAGATCGTTTTGGTCACCCATGTGGTCATTTTTTACATCGAACGATGCATAACCCAAAGCATATTCTGAAGGTAAATAATTGAGATTCAAACGAAGCCTGTTTCTTAAAATTAGATAATCGTAGTCTTTGTTTAAGCGAATGGCATTATAATTTTTTACATAACCATCAATTTCTACCTGGGCCAATAAACCATTTAACATTGTTAACAATAATACTTGTGTTATTCTTTGCATTAACCAAGTCTCCTAAATAAAAGTGGCCTTGTATTTCGGTACAGGGTTATGGATGAGCCCACCCCGAAAAGGTCAAATTGGCATAAATGCCTTTTGTTTTGGTGTTATTACCCCCGACATAAATGTCGGGGTAATTATCTGTAACAGTAACCCGGAACAAATCACTTGCCCCGTCCTTCAGGGCGGGGATATGGTTCAAAAAAGAAAATTCAGGGGTTTTAACCCCTTTACGGAACAGACTCATGGATTTTTCATTAATATTTTGGAAAGACCGGCGACCATCGCTCTGGGGGCAAAACGGTTTGACCACGCTAATATTTTATTTGTTAGTCCCGCAATAGTCGAAAGCTTTTTTGAAAAGAGTGCCGACACACCTAATTCAGCAACTTTTTTTGCATCCATTCTTCTTTTCTTGGCAAAAAATCCGGTCATAACGTCCCCGATTCCGGACCGTATGAAAAAGTCCGTATCTGTAGCTCCGGGAGAGAGGCAGGTTACCGTTACACCATAATCTTCTAATTCTTTTGCCAGGGCTTCTGAAAAGTTGAGGACATAGCTTTTTGTTGCTGCGTAAGCACCGTGGTACGGCGTGGGTTGGTAGGCTCCCGTTGAAGCCACATTTAAAATAAAACCTGATTTTCTCTTCTTCATGTCACGACCAAAAAGACCGCAGAGCGAAGTTAAAGAAAGAATATTCAGATTAATCATATTCTCAACTTCAGAGACTGAGAGATCAACATGTTCTCCATGCATTCCGAAACCGGCATTATTCACGAGAATATCAGGAGCTAATTCATCTGCCTTACACTGGTTGTAAAGATTTTGAGCGGACTTATCCTGTGATAAATCACATGGAATAATGGCAATTGATTGAGAACTTCCATTCGTAAGAGATTCTTTTACTTCCTGAAGTTTTTGTCGATCCCGGCTAATCAGGATAAGATTATATCCTTTTGAAAAGAATATTTTTGCGAATTCCAGACCAATTCCGCCACTAGCGCCTGTAATTAATACCGTTTGATTTTCACTCATTTTGTTTCCTCTTTAAAAATAGTATTGGCTCTAAAACCGGTAGCATTCTACAAATTTTCATCCATGAGTACAAAGTTATCTCCCTCTTTCAAGATATCTCTGGGTAAAGTATTTGTCAGCGACACCCTGGTTGATTATAATATTCTTATAGAGAAGTTCAGTACGATGCCCTGTGTTCACATTTTGCATTTCAATAAAATGAGCGCGCCATTTATCGGTACCTTCTACCGGCCGGATATCGTTGGAATTCATAATTTTTATAAGATCCGCCTTTTTGTTGTAGAAATTAACTTTGATGGATATGTAATTATCCTTACGAACCCAAACATCAGATTTACTATAGGCCGTTTCTTGCTTTACTTGTTCATCAACGGGTATGGACCGGATGACATAACACATAACACCGTCGAAATTTTCTTCCCGCAGCAAAGAATACTTATAATTATTCAGGTCATTTTGTTCAATATCTTCGTAAGAAAAGTCAGATCCCATAAAACTATCCGTTTTTTCACTGGATGAAATTCTTCGCACTCGTTTCAAAGCGGGCAAATATAACCATTGATTTTTCTGTCCACCCTCTTCAATAGATAATAAACCCACACCCTTCACATCAGCCGGCGCCTGGAATCGAATGAGTGTTTTATCATTATTCTGGTTATCTGTTTTTGAATATAGCACCACTTGGCGTTTCCGTTCTTTTCCCCGCTTGTTAATTAGTTTCATGGTCAAATCGGATCGCTCGTCCCGGGTGTTCATCATCTGCTCATTTTGTTCCATAATTTCACGGGCAGTCAGACTTTTCCCAAAGCTAAACCCGAGAGACAGAATCACAGCTGTTGTTAGTAAAATAGTAAACCTTTTCATTGTTTTTCCTTTATATTTATGAAAATATCTTTCTACTCAAGCTCCATCATCTTTTTGTTGCTTTCTTCATTCACATTAACGGAAACCGGCTCCTCCCCGATAGAAAGCACGGTGTTTGATCTGGCAGCAATATTCTGTTTTTTCCAAATGAAACCGGGTTTGAAAAAAGCAAGCAATGGAGGAAGCAAAACCAACGATCCGAAACCGCTCGTAATCATGGTGAGTGAAACCAGCCAGCCGAAGTTCTGAACCGGTGTGAACCCGGAGAAGATTAACACAGAAAAACCGAGCACATTCGAAAACATATCCAAAATAATTGCTTCCCCGGCCGTGTTGAGCGTTATGACGGTTGTTTTTTCCACATCTCCGGTTTTCTGAAATTCTTCCCTGTAGCGACTAATAAAGTGAATGGCAAAATCAACCCCAACGCCCACCGCAATGGCAGTAATAATTGCCGTTCCCATTTCCAAACGAATTTCGAGGTATCCCATTAGACCAAACGTTATCATTGACGCGATTGAAAGCGGAACGATGTTGAGTAATCCACCGGACAGTGATCGAAACACGACCAGACAAAATAGAAAAATAATAACGATTGCTGTAATTATGTTCTGAATTTCCCCGATGGCGATATATCGAACCTGTGCTAACCAGGACATTATTGATCCGCCGAACTCAATTTCCACGCCGGAATCAAAATGCGTTTTGGCATAAGAGAGCATATCTCGATAGAGCCGTTTATGAGCATCCTGTTTCGACGTTTGGATCATGACCCGGATCTTGGCACGCTGATAATCATAATCCACAATATCTTCGAAGTCGCCGGGATCACCCGACATTGAATAAAGAAGCAGGTACTGGGAAATCAGTGCCTGCGAATTTGGGATTGACTCATATTTGACGTCATCATTGTTCATGACGCGATTGATTCGTTTAATAATATCTGCAAAGGAATTGGTATAACCGACCCCTTCCAACCCTTCGACATATCTCTGGAAGTCATCAATCTGCATGAGTAAAGCGGGGTCGGTAATGGTGTCCGGCTCTTTTCCGGTGATCATAATATTGAAATATCTGGCTCCACCCAAATATTCATTGAACATATTAAAAGACTGTTTTACCCGATGACCATCGGGGAACATGTTTGTAAAGTCACTGCCGATTTGAATCCGGGTGATTCCAACGATTGAGATTGCAATAATAACCAAGGTTGTGGCTGTGATGAAACCGGGTTTCCTCAGCGTTAGAAGGGCGAAGGAGGTCATCAGTCTATTGCCCATAGGTTTTTTGGCTTTCTTATATTTTTTAGAGGGTTTTTTCAATAACATTAATAGTGCCGGGGGAACAATGGTAGAAAGGAAAAGAGCAGATAGAATTCCTATGGCGGTGATAATTCCAAATTCCCGGATGGACATAATTTTAAAAACGGCTAATGTAGCCGATCCTGCCGCAGATGTTATTCCTGTCATTAATAGCGGTGGCGTCATGGTAATAATCGTTTCTGAGACAGCTTCGGCTATTGACTTATGGAGAATTTCCTCATAATAGCGGTGCAGTACATGGATTCCATAGGAACTGGCAACCGCCACCATCACCATGGGAAGAGCCGAAGATACAACAGTCATTTTTAATCCTATGTGCCCCATAATTCCCATGGTCCAGATAATGCTGAGTATTACGACTGAAAATGGTAACAAAACACCGCGAATACTTCGAAATGAGATCAAGAACCCTATCAAAACCAAGATGAGAGCAAAAGGCAGCAAAATGGAAACATCCCGCTGGATTCCCAAATCTATTTCTTGCTGCATAATAGGCTCACCGTTAGGATAAATCTGTTCGGGGCCTTCATATTTCTTTACAATTTCTTGAACTTGGTTGTAAACAGTGGCTTGATCGAACCCTCTTTCTATATTGGCTGTAATAACTGTACTGCTAAAGTCCTTGGACACCAACTTTCCGTAGATTAAATCGTTCGATTGAACATCATTGCGAAGTTGATTTATTTCATCGATGGTTTTGGGGACGAATTCCATAAAGGGCCCGACTTCCAATCCCCAATCGCGACCTTTAATATTATTAAGGGTCGATAAGCTGAAAATCTGATCTTCGATTATTCCTTTGACATTTTTCAATTCCTCGGAGATAAGTGCTATTTTTTGAAGTGTTTGTCGGTTAAAGATATCCGCGGTTCTGATTCCGATCATGACAACGTCTTTATCGCCGAAAACTTTTTTGAATCTGTCATTAGTAATAATGATGGGATCATTCTTTGGCAGGTCGGAATCATAATTATTTCTGGTTTCCAACTTTCCGATTCCAAAACCAATATAAAGCGTCAAAACCATAACTGCCGTTAGAGTGGCTTTTGGGAAATTGACGATGAGTTTTGCAAATTGTTTAAGCATTTGATATTCCTTAATTATAATTGACTAACCATTCCCTCGCCAAAGAAAAACAGTGTGAATCAAATCGCCCCTGCCTGGTTCCGTCGACGACAGAGCAATATGACCCCCGTTAGTATTATGACCATTAGTCATTTGCAGACGAAAAAAATAGACCCATAAGGGCCTTTTCCTGATTATAAACATATTATTTTTTCTTTATTCCTTTCAGGTAAATATCTAATGCGTGTTCAAGAAGCTGTTGTTCGTTGTTTCCTTTTAAAAAATCATGATGCCCCTTTTCTTTACAGAGAAAAAATATTCCATTTGCCGTTGCCCACAGGTTTAATGTCGTTTTCCAAGTATCTACTTCGCGAAAGGTTCCTTCGCCGATGCCTTTTTGTATAATACTTTCGATCATTTTCAATGTTTCTTCGGCTTGACACATACATGTTTTATAGAATTCGGGTGATACCTTTTCTTCAAGATCCCCGTGATGCAAAAAGAACATAATATTAAAATAATCGGGGTGTTGCCGGTAAAATTTATAATACACAAAAGCGGTTTTCCGTATTAACTCCTCTGCCGATAATGTGGGCAAAAGTTCCTTTTGCATCATAGCCATAAATAATCGATCACCTTCATCCAGCAATGAAAGATATAACTCCTCTTTACTCTTGAAGTACAGATAGAGAGTCCCCTTGCTCAGCTCGGACTTTTCGGCAATTTCATCCATGGTAGCCGACATAAGCCCCTTTTTAAAAAAGACATCTTTAGCTGCGCGCAGGATATCTGCCCGCCTTTGTTGCTTTTCTTTTGCTTTTCTTTCTACTATTCCCATGGGTGTGATCTATGTGCGCTGACCGTTAGTCATATAATGAACGAAGTTACAATGTGCCATGAATCAATACAACTGTTTTTCCACTTTTGTAAGGGGATAACAGGGGAAAAGATACATTAAGGTTTGTCAAAGGGTTCTAGTCTTTATTTTAACACAAACAGACGAACAAACAATATGACTATAAATTTTGCTCTATTTCTATAGCTAACATTTCAACATAAATTTTATAAATCGCTTCCAGTTGATTGCTGAATTCTTCAAAAGCGAATGTACTCTTTTTTGCGGAAATACTTTCATATGCAACTAAAGGCTCTTTCAGCATGAAGGAAAATTTATTTTTATAGGCGTAAATATACTCTTTTTTATCACGCGCTTTATATCCCATTCCCGGTGATGATGTTTTTGTGTAATCGATTAATATCTCCACCTTGCTACCAACGGATGTTTGGTCGTCAACAGGGGCAATAACAATTTTCCCCTCCCCGCGTTTATAAAAATAATCCACAACGGTATGAACTTTTAGAATAGCACTTGCTTCAACATCTTCCAAAATAGCCGCTTCAATCAGTTTATTCGTATAACGACTCATTACTCCCTCTTGTGACGGTTGTAGAATCGCTAATTGGGAAGCTGGATAAATAGTGCTTTTAACTTCAATTGGATCGTTTTCTTCTTTAGGCTCTCTAAACCGTTGGTCCCACTGTTTTTTTCTCAGAAGTTTGTAAATTGGACTATTAGTGATCGCGTCTTTGCTTATTATTTCCCAACCAACAATGCTTTTTATTGAATCCGTGAAGATTTGATACATTTTATCAGTTAGGCGGATGCACTCTTGACTAGGAAGATCAATTAAAAATTCAACGTTAAATTCGATTACAGCCACTTTTTGAAAGGCAGAAGTCTTAATATTCTCCATCCCCACGGATTCGATGAAATTCTTAATTACCTTTGTAGGTTGATTTTCAAATTTATTTATATTAAAAGACTTGGGATTCCCGCTACAACTGAGAATGAGCAAAAACCCAAGAATTGTGGTGAATGTTATTCGTTTTGATAATTTCATCATTTCCCGATTGTTTGGCCGTTCATGAAAGATAACCTGAATAATTCACGAGCCATGAATTAATCGCCCTTCGGTGAATAATCCATTACCTCTATTTCTATATTAAATCTACACACATTTTTTAATTTGCTGATGAATTATTCAGAATAATAACAAATGTTTTCCTTATGGTACAGTAATGCTACAAAATGTTACTGCTATAACAATCTATTTACAATACCCAAGCGATTGAATGAATAATTTGTAATTATTTACTTACCAGCTTTTTAATATCGGACTCACAAAATAAAAAACAGAAATGAATGCAGAGACAACAACGAAGGTTTCGCCTTTATTACGACTTATCGGAAGACCGGCAGGCTTTTTATTACTCCACCCTAGGCAGTATCAATATTGAAATTTTTCTAAATTTTCGTTATAACCCTCTAAAGGGTTGGGTTCATCATCAACAAATAAAATCTTCTCGTTCATATGTATTTCTGTTTAAGTATGACTTCTTTATGAACTTCTTCCCAATAGGAAAGTTCGTTGGCTAGGCCGATTTGATCCACAAAGGTACTATCAGGTTTAGGGAAACGGTATGCTTCACCAAGTTTTGAGGCTTGAAGGTCGATAACATCTGCTAGGTGGATTGCCATCAGGGAATTAGCATTCCGGGTTTGACTCTCGCTTGGTGTATGATGGAACGCAACTGCATCGATGATCGGATCCGGGAAGCCCCAAAGCCCCAAAAGAAAAGCCCCCACCTTATCATGGCAAGACCCTATTAATTCCCACTCAGCCGTACATAAGTCTATTTCTTCTTTTTCTACCAGATAAATCACTTCCTCGTATTTAGCAGGTAATATATCTGCCAGTATTAATATGCCTATATCGTGAAGCAGTCCTCCGATATATGAATAATTAATCGTTTTTTGATCCCGCGTTTGCTGCTGTGCGATCTGTTTTGCCAAAATCCCCACTGTCAGGCTGTGCTCCCAAACAGATGCCATGACTAAATTCTCCAGCGTTCGCGGTTGGAATTGGGTGAATATCTGTTCTGATAAAAATAATTTTTTAATAATTTCGTGACCGAGATAAATTACTGCTTCAGCGGGTCCGGAAACATGTTGAGGAAGCCCAAAATAGGCTGAATTGATCAGTTGCAGAATTTTAGCACTCATGCCTATATCTTTTGAAAGAATCTCACCCACTTTCTTCACGGATGGTTTCGGGGATTTTAATACATTGATGATCTCGGTATATCTTGATGGATGACTGGGTATCGATGCTATTTTTGAAACCAGTCGTTTTATTTCATGATCCGGTAATAGGTTCTGAATTGTACAAACCCGTTTAATGGAAGTTATTAACAACTCTGCGGGACACGGTTTTGATATGTATTGATGCGTGGGACCAATGGTACGAAGTACGGTATCTTGGTTTGAATGACCGGAAAGAATTATCCGTACGATGTGTGGGTACCTCTCCATTACTTCTCTTAAAAGTTCTGCGCCGCTCATACCCGGCATGTGCATATCTGATACGATGACATTATAGGGTTTCCGGGCCAAGATTTTCAGCGCTTTTTCCCCACTTTCAGCGAATGATATTTCCCATTGGTAGCGCATGGTCCTTAGAGCCCGTCGAAAACCATCCAAGACCTTGAGGTCATCATCCACAAATAGAATTTGTTTCTTCATCCGATTCAAGCAGTACTTTGTGTTTCAGGATTGATAGGAAGTTTGATAATGAATGAGGTACCTTTATTCATTGCTGTCTCAAAAGTGAGCATTCCGCCATGTTTTTCAACTATAATGTTATGGGAGATAGCCAGACCTTGACCCACTCCTTTTCCAACTTCTTTTGTTGTAAAAAAAGGATCAAATATTTTGGTTTTTGCTGTTTCCGGGATGCCCGAGCCCGTATCTTTAATTTGAATTTCAACCCAATCATCTTTCTGCTGGGTGGAAACAGTAATAGTTCCTTTGGTACCGGATCCGTTGTCGAGAGTGTCAGCGATTGCATCAGCCGCATTAACAATTATGTTTAAAATCACTTGATTGAATTCCCCAGGATAGCACAATATCAAAGGTAAGTATTGGTCGAAGTCCGTTACCACATCCGCTACATATTTCCACACATTTCGAGCCACTGTTATAGTGCTCTCAATGGTTTTGTTAATATCTGTGTGTATTTTTTCTTCCCCACCTGGATGTGAGAATACCTTCATAGCAGAAACGATTTTAGATATCCGGTTGATGCCTTCTAATGATTGGGTAATTGTAATGGGAATTTCCTTCAGGAAATAATTTATATCCATCTCCCGTTCATAATCAGAGACCTCCAATCCCAATTCGGGTGGTATAGCTCCCTCTTTAGCCGCCTTAACCATATGACGGTATTTCTCGATAAGAATTAATATCTTAGGTAAGGAATCTTGGAGGAACCGGATATTATCTCCAATAAATTGAGCAGGGTTATTTATCTCATGGGCGATCCCAGCAGCCAATTGACCAATAGCTTCAAGCTTTTGTGCTTGTACCAATTCATTTTCTAATAATTTGCGCTCGAGGATCTCCTGTTTGAGTGTATTATTAGCCTCTTCCAGTTCATTTGTATATGTATTTAATTCATCATATAAAATTGAATTCTCAATAAGACTTGCACAATTGAGTAAAGCAATTGAGACCAATTTCTGAATTGCATCAGGTATAAAAGGATCGTCATAATCCAGTATACCCATAAACATTCCCAATATCCGTTTCTTGGTTGCCATTACATGAAACAGGGTTCTTTTTCCCAAGACGTCGGAGGCAATAACCACCGGTCGATTCTGGTATAAGGCCCAAGCAAACGTCCCCTTTTCGACATGATATTCCAATTCTTCCTCAATCAATGTACGTTCTCCAATTGGATCACAATCAATTAGCGTGAAATCCAAATCCTCTTCATTAATCTTAAAAAATGCCATAACCTGGAAATCTAGCAACTTCCTTAATACCGGTTTTATTTCCTGAACAGGGGGGAGAGGACCCCGTTGTTGCTTTCGACCAGAATGAGAGATATCCCCTAAAGACGCCACCAAATCTAAAGAATCCAGAAGCCATCGGTTCATTTCATCGAAATCTAATGCAAAAGGAACACTTATTGTTTTCAGGTTATTCTGCACTTTCACACCACCTATAAAATAATATCCACGATATCATAATATTGGCGTTCAAATTCATCTATTATGAAGCGTGAAATATTCGCCGGTAGATTGAGTGAATTCCAGGCCTTCGGATCTAATGGGGGCACCAAGTCTTCTCCACTACTGCCCAACTGCAGAGCTATAGCCATGATTTCAGCCACATGAACGCTTGCCGCTTCAAGAGGAGACTTGGTTGCCTGTTGGGGATGATGGTGGTAACCCACTGCTTCTTGAAGGCCGCTGGATAGATTCCACGTTTTCAGTAAAGCGAACCCTACTTCTGCATGATTATATCCCATAATCTTTTCTTCTACTTCATGTAAAAGTTCACCGCTCTTTTTACATCGGTCCAATGCTTGCCGGGCTTGCTCACTGTTTTTTGTTAAAATAATGACTTCTCCAATATCATGCAGGAGTCCGGCAACAAAATATCGTTCTACATTAGTCTCCCGACGTTGTCCAGCTAAAACTCGGGCGAATACTCCACAAGCCAGACTATGCTTCCAAAATGATTCCATGTCCACAATATCCTGGGGGATTTTCTTAAAAACCTTAATGACTGAGGTTGCTAATGCCAGATCTACTAACTGCTGGGTTCCAATGATGGTTACCGCATGAGAAACCGTTTCAATTTTTTGGGGAAACCCAAAATAGGCACTGTTTACAACCCGCAATAATCTGGCCGTCAACCCAGGGTCATCACTGACAATTTTACCGATATCTTTTGCTGAACTTATGCGCTGATTGATAACCTTTGTAAGTCGCATATATATTGATGGCAATGAAACAACAGTTCGTATCCCTTGTACAAGATTGGTGGCCTTACTCAACATTAGATTACTCAGCAGATTTACTATGAACCTTCTTATCTACACATAGTTGGAATAACGATTTGATAAATGGATGTTCCAAGTCCGTGTGGTAAAAATGGGCTTTCATCTTTTCCGTTTCTTCTTGCTTTAGGGGGTCATTAATTGTCTCGAAATCATTATCACTAAGGGCATCGTCTTCTCCGTCCCCCACTATGTCTACGTCAAAAATTCCCCATGTTTTAAACGCACGTAGATGTGTATCTGTGAGTTCCGTTTCAGCAGTTAACAACAATCGTCCATTGCGATCATGCACGTCCCCCGCTGTGACCATTCCAATTTGTAAATCATTGAGATTAACTCTTGGCATTACTTTTCTCCATCGTTAGTGTTATGGCATAAAAATGACCAGTATCCAGTCCAGGCCCCATAATATTCAGTACGGGTTCTGCAATTCGTTTTTTTATCCACCATCCGGCCTCCGTTCATGAGAGATCATTATCAATGGACAAGCGGATTTTAAATGTCGTTCCTTGACCTTCTTCCGTTTCAAAAGTTATAGCTCCACCGTGTTTTTTCACGATTACATTGTGTGAGATCGCCAAACCTTGATCGGTCCCTTTGATGTCGATACCAGCTGACTCACTTCATCATAGGATTCGGGAAGGGCAATCCATTGCGGAAAATCCCGTCTACTGACCCTTTCAACGAATCCTGAAAGTTCTATGACCGGTCGGATAATCCGACTGAAAACGATAAAACCCACCATAAAGACGATCAAGTTAGCGATCAAAACAAAGAACAATAGTCGCTTGAAAAAAGCGACTATCCCGGTAAATATGTGATCAAAATCTTGGGTAACAAGATCACTTTTTGCTAACAATTCGTCGTTGTGTTTCGAAACGTGAATAAGGATTTCTTCAAACCCTGGATTGTTTCGCACTCCCGAGGCAATGACAGCCGCCTTTTCCTTAAAAATGGACCAAACGCTATCGTTCTGGACCAGAACCCGCACTAATTCACTGGTAGTAATTGGATACGACAATCTTTCGTACTTTAATAATCTCTCATAATCAGAAAACCAAAAGGATGAATGGTTCATACTGAGTTGATGCAGAATTAATCCGATAAATTGGAAAGGAGTTCTGACGGACTTCCATTGTCCTCCCATATTCCCAAAACTGACACTGATTTGTGGATTATGAACCAGGACGGGTAGGCCTGTTTTTGGGCCATAATCTTCCCATGGTTCTTTCTTACCAATAACGGATACATTCCGGATTTACCTGTTTTCTGGTTGTTTTATTGACAAACCTCCTTTGTCCCCGCCTTTCGGTAAAGTATCCATGGCAAATCTCTTCTCATAAATCATGTTTACCACGAAACTGATACGAGAATCGGGAACCAAAATTGAAGGTTGTTTGTTGATTTATATCAATTTATGTGCCAGTCATTATAAGAGAGGAAATAATAAGAAATGGTCAACGTATAGTGCCCTTCTCCCTTCAGGGGTTTTTCCTGTAACAATGAATCCATAAAAACCATTAGTGGAATATAAAATGCTTTAAATGGGAAAAAATTACCCTCTCTAGTAATATATTCCCCAAACTTCAAACCTAGACGGTCTCTTGGGCTCTTCATTTGGAAAATATTAACTTTAATTATCATGTTTAAAGTCTAATGGTGCCGCCAACCGGCGGAGAAGCAATCACTAAGTATAAACGGAAGACAGGAGATTGCTTCGTCGTAAACTTCTATACGACTTAAGGGAGCATTATTCAAAAAATTATGGCAATACGAATATTTATAACAGGTGGTACTTTTGATAAAGAGTATGATGAAATAACCGGAAAGCTTTATTTCAAGGATACACACATACATGAGATCCTGGAACTTGGGCGAGCACGCATTGATGTAAGCTTCCGAACCCTTATGATGATTGATAGTCTGGAGATGACCGATTCGGATCGGCAGTTAATATTAGAGAATTGTAAAAACGTTGAAGAAGATCAGATTATCATTACTCATGGAACGGATACGATGACCGAAACTGCGAAAGTACTGGCAAACGGTAATCTGGAAAAAACCATTGTTCTAACTGGCGCCATGATCCCCATTAAGTTTGGCAGTTCAGATGGACTTTTTAATATGGGTAGTGCACTGGGTTTTGTGCAAAGCCTGCCTCATTATGTTTACATCGCCATGAACGGCAGGTGTTTTGATTTTGATAAAGTGCAGAAGAATAAAAAGACAGGAGTATTTGAAGAAGTTGATTGATCCGCCTGGAAGCGTACCAGAGGTATAACCTACCCCTAATTTGTGAAATATTGATACATTTATTTCGAATGATAGTAAAATCTGATTTTATAGCACATTGCATAAGTACAAGAATTAGATTTTGAATAGTATAAATTGGAGTTGATCATGAAAAAACGGATATTAATCGTTGATGATGAACAGGCTTTGCTTGATTCACTTAAGCGAAGTTTAAGGGATCTCGGTAAAGAGTTTGATATTTATACAGCCAACGATGGCGTTAAAGCTTTTAAAATACTCGAGAAATCGAAAATAGAACTTATTATTACAGATATTTTTATGCCGGACAAAGATGGTCTAGAATTAATCAGGGAGGTCCGACAAAAATATCCGTCAATTAAAATAATTACAATGTCGGGCGGTGGAAACCGTGGAGGTGTTAATTACCTTAAATTTGCGGAAACATTCGGCTCTTCTTACCAACTGAACAAGCCTTTCTCAAAAGATGAGATTATATTAGCCATAAATTCTATTCTGAAGGAAAATTAGTATAGTAAGGATCTTGTTTTAATTATCACGGCGGGGTCTGGAGACAGCGGTATTTGATGAAATAGAAAAATCCATCCAATAATTTCAATATTGTTCAATTTGACGTATTATGGATCAAGGTAGCATAAAATGTAATGGCTTCAATCCGTCAACTTTTCTCCTGCCTACCCGCCGTGTAAAATATAATAATAATTGAATCAAGGGGAAAATTGAAAAGGAATAATAATAACATTAAAAACTAACTCATCTCAAGGTTGAAATAATAAAACGGTTAATTTACTTTTACCCATCACTTGAAAAGGAGATAGCATGTTAACACATAAATTCTTTTTCATATTGCTGATAGCAGCAAGCGTCACATTTGTTCAAGGCATTCGTCCGGTGAACACTTATTCCATTGTGGCTCTAGATGAAGAAACGGGAAAACTGGGCGCGGCCGTGCAAAGCCACTGGTTTTCTGTAGGCTCCCTTGTTCCATGGGCAAAGGCAGGTGTTGGCGCTGTGGCTACTCAGTCATTCGTTAAAGTGGAATATGGTCCGGACGGATTGACGCTCATGAGCGAAGGGGAGACAGCCCATGAAGCATTGGAGGAATTATTAGCGCAGGATGAAGGAGAGGCAGTACGGGCAAGTCGGCATGATTGATATTCATAGCAATGCGACGGCTCATACCAGGAGCAGTTGTATTGATTATACCGGACATATTGTTGGGAAAAACTATGCGGCGCAGGCCAATCTCATGGAAAAAAATACCGTTCTGTAAGCCATGGTAAATGCTTTTGAAAATGCAGATGGTGATTTAGCAAACCGCATGCTGGCTGCATTGGAAGCGGCGCAAAAGGCAGGCGGTGATTTGAGGGGTAAACAATCCGCGGCAATATTGATCATCAGCGGAGAGCCAACAGGTGTATTCTGGAAAGATGTGGTTATGGATTTACACATTGAAGACCACCCGGAACCCATAAAAGAATTACGTAGGCTGGTGCGCATTCACAGAGCGTACGATCATGCCAATAAGGGAGATTCTTATATGGAAGAAGGAAAAACAGAACAGGCGTTGGAAGAATACGACAAAGCAGCAACATATTATCCTGAAAACCCCGAACTGCCCTTCTGGGTGGTTGTTACACTAGTGGGAGCAAGTCGAGTTGATGAAGCGCTACCCATATTTAAGGACGTCTTCCATAGAGATCCTAATTTAAAAACTTTGGTACCACGCCTGATCAAATCAAAATTATTTCCTGATGATAAAGAAATACTGAAACATGTACCAGAACAGTAATATATTTGCGATGATGCCACAGGGAAAATATTTTCTAACTATATTTATCATTATTCTTATCAGCTGTGAACCGTTGGTAACTACCTTTGATGATATTGAAAATGCTGTTTTATACGAAGCCAAAAAGGTTAGTTCGGTTTCTGCTCCGGATGGCTCACTCAATGTTCTGACTTGGAATATCCGCTTTGGTATTGGCCGCCTGCCTTTCTTCGGCGATTCCTGTGGAGATCGAACGGTGATGACTGAAAAAGAAGTTCTTGATGCTCTGGAACTTATTGCAGCAAAAATTGATGAAATCAATCCGGACATTATACTCTTTCAGGAAATGGATCGAGAATCCAAACGCACAGCGTACATAGATCAGGTGCAATGGATATTAGATCATACGGATATGAATTATGCCGCATATGCATCCATATGGAAAGCCCAAACGATTCCCAGCGACGGCATTGGCAGAATTGATGCCGGGAATGTGGTCATGAGCAAATGGGAAATTAAATCCGCTGAACGTATTAAGCTGTCGCTGCGTACCGATCAGGATGCCTTGACACAAATGTTTTATCTCCGAAGAAATGTACTTAAGACAAAAATAGCTGTACCCGGTCAAGAAGATTTTTATGCCGTAAATGTTCACGCTACGGCTTTTGCTACGGATGATACGAAACAAAAACACGTTGATCAATTTTTAGAGATCTTGGATGAAATCAATTCGGATGGATATGATTTTGTTGCCGGCGGTGATTTGAATTCTGTGCCCCCGGGAGCGGAAACAGATTATTGCGATGAAGATGCCTGTTCCGGAGATGAGTTTCATACAGATGCAGATGGCGGACCACATCTGGACGGTAGCTATTTCAATAATTTTGAGAACGAGCCGATAATACTGCAGTCTTTATACGACTCATATAATCCGGCAATTGTTTTGGAAGACGCCGTAACGGGCGTACATAGTAACACCCACAGCACATCCGGGGACAGGCCTTGGGATCGTAAGCTGGACTATATTTTCACGAACCAAACCATTGTGTCCGGAACAGGCACAACTCACCAAGGCGCCGGGGCGATGCAATTATCAGATCACGCTTCTGTAGGTGTTTCCATCGTATTAGAATAATGAGAAGACTTTTTATCATAACAATGTTAGTAAGTCAGGTGTTTGCTCAGGGAGAATGGCAACCCGGAACAGCCTATACACTGCCTGAGGGCCGATGGGAATATGGTCTTTTTCAACCGGTACGCTGGGGACAGTCTGATGATAGAGAAATTTCATTTTACAAATTATCCGCATTACTGATGCCGGGGTTAACCATTAAGCAACGCTGGCGCCAGCGTTATCAATGGACATTTTCATCAACACATTCAGTGTATTACCCGACTCCATTATTAAAAATGGTGGCAAAAGAAGGTATTGGCGGAATGATTTCTCCTGAGTTTGATATTCCACATATGGTATCTCTCTGGAATATGGTATTGGCAAGTAAATCTTTGGATCAGAACAAAATTCTAACGGCAAAAGCAGGTTTTGCAGTCGCGTTTGGCGGGTCGGAGTTGACGCCGGGTTCTACCATTGACCTGCCATTGATCTATCATCGGCTGGCTGTTTATTATAACGGCTGGCTAGTGCGGTTCGGAGCCGATATTAATGGACGCATGAGTAAAAAATGGACTTATTTAGTGGATGGAGATCTGTTTTTAATTCCGGGGATGAAGGGCTCTCTGGCGTTGGAACATAAAGGTATGATTACCTGGGAAAAAAGTGACAGGTTTCATTTATCCATCGGTTACAAATTTATTTATGGTGAATACCCGGATGGATATCCCAATGAAAAAATCGCCCGGATTCACATTTTACCTATCCTCGATTTTGTTTGGAGCCGGGGATAATTTGTTAAAAAGGTAATATTATTTTGCCTCCTCAAGACATATAAATTGTTTTGGAGATACGGTTCTGTTTACCGGTTATGCTTTTATCACAGGTAATCTGTGGACATTAATTTTAACCGTTATTATGACTATTAGTTTTATTTTTATGCACATTCCCATAAAGAAAAAATATTTATCTGAAAAATATGAGAATGATTTTTGGGTCTATGCATCAAAAATAAAGAAATTTACTCCGTTTTTGTATTAAAATAATCTTATGGACAGAGAGAAAAAAATGAAGACAATTTTTATATTAGGCGGCAGCGGAAACACGGGTGAAAAGATTGCGCGATTACTCCTTGAGCGCACGGATGTTCACATAATATTAGCGGCTCGGGATGAAAAAAAATTAGGTCGAACAGCCGAAAAATTGAATTATCCGGATCGGGTAAGTTGGAAATCTGTTGATGCATCGGATGCGTCTGTATTGACTCCGTCTTTCACTGGCGTAGATATCGTGGTGTCTGCGGCATCCACAGCCCAATTTACTGAAACAATCGCAAGAGCTTGTATTGAAGCAAAATGTGATTATCTGGATGTTCAGTATTCAAACTCAAAAGTGAAAATATTGAAGTCTATGGCGGGTGAAATTGAAGCTTCCGGTCAATGCTTTATCAGCGAAGCGGGATTCCATCCTGGATTGCCGGCTGCACTGGTTCGGTATGCAAACAGGCAATTGGATGAATTGGAATCGGCGATAACCTACAGCGCCATTAATATGGATATGAGTAGCGTTGAACTCACGAATGCCTCTAAACAGGAATTCATGCGGGAATTGCAGGATTATGATACTTCATTTTTCCAAGATGGTCAGTGGAAAAAAGCAAATATGTGGACAACTCGGGATTTTAAAAAAATTGATTTTGGTATACCGGCAGGAAAAAAATGGTGTGTCCCTATGTTTTTTGAAGAAATACGTAATCTGCCGGAATTGATTCCAACGCTAAAAGAAACCGGTTTTTACATCACGGGATTTGGCTGGATTATGGATTGGATTATCATGCCCTTCTCCATGATACTGGTTAAACTATTTCCCAACGTCATGGCAAAGCCCATGGGCAATGTATTTGCATGGGCGTGGAAAAAAACATCAAAACCACCGTTTTATACCATCTTGAAATTGAAAGCAAGTGGTACGATAGACGGAAAGGAAAGCCAACTGGAAACAACTCTATCTCATGAAGATGGCTATTGGTTTACATCTATTCCTGTTGCGGCGTGCTTGTTACAATATTTGGACGGATCCATTCAAAAGCCGGGATTGCATTGGATGGGGCAGATTGTAGAACCCATACGATTGATGGATGATATGGAAAAAATGGGGATAAAAATAAACTAAAAGTAGAAAAAATTAAAATTTAATTACCAATACCAGGTTGAATCCAGTTGACTACCCTGGCCGCTATGTTGGATTGTGATTTGCTCTGTTTTGCAGTGTATAGCGGTCTTGGGTTGGGTGGAAAAGCGGAAACAGTAAAATAGATAGACTCTCTTTCAAAATACATTAATTTCCGCTCCAATTAGTTCAATGGTATTTTAATGTTCAGATTCATATCCTATTTTTTGATTTCATTATCATGGACACTTGCACAGGTAAATGAAATTTCCGGTAAAACAGTTGACGCTCATGACGGCTCACCTGTTGACGGTGTTAACATCAGCGTTGATAATGCGGACGAGGGTACCGCGTCGGATACGAAAGGTCATTTTACCCTTTCAACAAAATACAGTTTTCCATTTTCGATAAAGATATCCCATATCAGTTATGAACCTCTAATAATAACCGTAGAGAACGATAGCTTTTTACTCATTAAACTAACCACGACTGTCATTGCCGGTCAGAAGATCGAAGTTATGGGTACACGGAGAAAAGTTGAAATTGATGTTGCGTCCGCTGTGAATCGTATTGATATAGACATGATCGAAATGCAAGGAGCCAGGGATATTGGCAGCGCCTTGAGGCGGGTTTCCAGTCTGCAGTTAAATTATGCTAACAGCGGTAAGGAGACAGTTAATATCCGCGGTAGCAATGCGACAGACGTCGCTGTATTTTTAGACGGGGTGCGAATTAATGATTCCAATACCGGGGTGGCTGATTTGTCCTTTATTGATTTGAATTCAATTGATCAAATTCAAGTGATTAAGGGAGGTGGATCAGCATTGTTCGGCAGCGACGCCATTGGTGGCGTTGTGAATATTGAGAGCAAAAAAGCCAGAAATAATTCCGGTTATATTACTGAAGGAATTGGTCAGACTTACAGCGATGATTTAGACCTGTCCTACGGAGCCACCGGCGTATATGGACCGGCTGGTATCGGCGGCCGATTTACCGGGAAGAAGAGAGCTTATGGCGGAAGAACCATTACAACGTCTATTTTTAATAATGCATTTGGCGGTTTAGATGTCTTTTCCGGCAGGGCTGATATCAGCTGGTATCAGTTGGATAAAACGCTTGAATTTGAATCAGGAAGCGTAACATCAGACGATGGACTGGAGGTAATAAGCGGTAGATACACCGGGCCAATTTGGAAAACGAAAAATTGGACCTTTATGGCCGGACAAAGAGCCTGGGAACTGAATCAAGATTATTTTACAAGTATCAATGAAGTGCTTGAAGACGGATCCCTGACATTCCAGGCATCAAAAGGATTTACAATTATAGATATTCAAAATACACTACAGGTTGAATCCGAAAATCAATTTTTCAATGGGGATCGCTCTTATTTTGACATTGATGGCTTTCAAACAGAAGATCAAATTGCTGAAATGTCAAGAAATACAAAAGCAGTGGCATGGGTTTCTCGATGGATTATCGAAAGCGATAGTCCTATAATTGATCATATTAACTGGGAGTTCAACTACAGACTAAACAGTATAAAAACAGTCTTTGATGAGACAACCCGTTACTATACGAATGGGATTCCAAATACTGATTTAATTTTAGATTATAACGAATTTTCAACCACCGTTTCCAGCAAAAGACTCGGCGTGCATGTGGACGGACAAACCAAAAAACTTCGCTATTCATTGTTTGTAAATTCAGGAAATAATTCACGCTTACCAACGTTAAGTGACCAATTTCGTTTTGTACATGCTGTCCTTGACAGCTCTATGGATACGGTGCTAACTCGAGAACATTTATCTGCAACAGAAATCAATATGGATATGACATTTATGGATATTCGGACAGATCTGCCTATTTCAGAAATCAATCTTGTTCTGGGTATGTTTATTCATGACTACACAAATAAAATTGCATATCGTCCGGTTGAGGTGGGACCCTCAGTTCCGTTTAATGACCTTACAGCAGATATACGCGGGTTTGAAGCTGCATTGAAGATGCAAATGTTCGATGGAAAATTTTCCGTCAGCAGCAGTGGAACCTGGTTGGGGATCAGTAATATACGGGTATTCCCGAATAAACCTAAATATCGTTTCGTTTCAACGGCAGAGTTGAACTTCGGGTGGCTGACGATGAGTTATGATCACGTGAATGAAGGAGAACAATTTTATTATATAGCAGGTTTTGGAGAGGGAGTTCGTAAACCCAGGGAAAATTCAAATGTAAATATTACACTGCAAAAGAAATTCTGGAAATTGAATTGCAGTTTATCTTATACTGTTAGAAATATTATGTCCAAAGACGAATTGGATTTAACCTTGGAAGAAAGCATTCGCCAGGGATTTAATTATTTTGAGCGTTACCGGGAAATTATCACATTCAAAATAAACATCTAAAGATGAAACGCCTAACCCTGATATTCATTTCGTTTTTTCTTGCATGTGAATCCCCCTTTTCTACCCAGCCAACTGAAGATGATATTTTTAGTGTTACTCATAATTACAATGGCGAAAAAATATACCATCCGACGCCCATTACTCTCGAGTGGTCAAATATTACTATAAAAAAGTTTAAGGAATTTTTAGTGGAGCGCTCTGCAGCATACGGTGATAGTGTTGCGTGGGAAGTGAGAGCCCATATTTTAGACTCCCTGCAGATGACATATATAGATACAATCGATGATGACATCACCTTTCAATATCGAATTCGTATGGTAGATCAAGATGACCAATTCATCCATGCATTGTCATCACCGCTAAAGGTTCCAGATGTATCTTCCCTGAAAGTCCCGGAGCAATATGAAAATCTGCAAAAAGCCTTTGATTCGCATTTTATAGATGATGGAGATACCATCAATGTTTTTCCCGGGCTTTATCTGGGACATTTTGAGTTTTTGGATAAAAACGCAATTATTCGGGCGGTCATGATTCCGGAAATTACCTTGTTAGGCGCCGCGCCGGGGAGAGGTTCTGTGGTGACGATCAATAATGGAGAACTGGATGGCTTTACGGTCACAGAAGGCGTTGCTTTAGCGGGCGGCGGGGTATCTGCCGGCGGTACAGCAATTATCAGAAATTGTATTATTAGAAACAACAGGGCTGTCAATCATGAAAATCCCTATATGCAAAAATATCCCTACGGTATGGGAGGTGGAGTGTATTTGAAAGATGAGGCAATATTAATAAGATGCCGTATTGCGCATAACCATTCCCAACAATCAGGCGGAGGTATTTTAACAGATGGAAATAATTCAGTAATAAATTGCACAATTGATAACAATAATACGATTACGTGGGACAGTGGACCCGGTCTGTATCAACAAAATGGTCAGTTAATAATTCGTAATACTAAGTTTAAACGAAGCTACACAAATGGGACAGGAGGAGCAATAATGATTAACGCTGTGGCGGAAATCTATAATTGTTTGTTTGAGAAAAACAAAAGCGGTCGGGGAGGAGGATTAATCATTGGAGAGTCCGGTAATGCGAATATAATAAATTGTGTTTTTTACAAGAATTGGACATATAGTACAAATTATAGTGGCGCCATTATCAATTTGGGGGAAATTTCAATTATTAACACAATTGTTTGGAATAATGACGGTGATAAGGATTACAAGTTATATTCAAAATATGCTGAGTACACAACTTCGGACGAATTTAATAGCGTATTCGGTCTTGGAAATTTGAAATTAAATCCTCTGTTTGTGAATAGTAACGAGGGAGACTATCATCTACTGTCTGACTCTCCCTGTATTAATGCAGGCAACCCGGATGGCGCCTATAATGATACCGATGGTTCCAGAAATGATATGGGGATATATGGTGGACCTTATGGCGACGATTGGTAAATATGTAAACTAAATGAACGGTTCTGCCGGTGCGACAAGTGAGATCGCATATTTGTTTTCCATAAACATAGGAATATAGTATTATTAATGAAGGGAATATGAATAATGTTCATAAATATGCATCAGCTGTTTTTTTAATAGATTGTTGTTTTATCCCAGCTATAATATGTTGGCTATCATTTATCTGCGTAGGGAGTTTATTGAATAAGCGAAGCAGGTTTTGTCGACGAGAATCAGTCGGAGACTAACGAACTCATACACTAATTAATATTAGATTTTTACGGGATAATTGACATAATATTATCCATAAAATTGCATTATATAAGTTTTTATAATTTTTAATTATTTATTGACTGTCGTATTACAAGCGCTTAATATCCGGCTCACCTTGAACATGTGCGGAGTTCTTTTTTGTCAATGAACACAATAATTCAATCAAATAAACGGAGAATGGCTATGTTAAAACATTCCATAAAACTGTTAGCAATCGTTTTTTTCATTGCACTGCCAATGACAATTTTTGCAGGTGAGACCGGAAAAATCACCGGCACCGTTGTAGATAAAGAAAACGGTAACGTACTACCTGGAGTAAATGTATTGCTGGAAGGTACATCCATGGGTGCCGCAACAAATACGGACGGTGAATTTGTTATCCTGTTTGTTCCACCTGCCCTGTATAATATTAAATTTACTTATATCGGATATGCCGATGTAACTATTAAAAACGTTCGCGCAACCAAGGATTTAACAACTAATTTGTACAGTATTGAATTAACCCCGGAAGCGATTGAGGGTCAAGAAGTTATCGTAATAGCAGAAAAACCTCTCATCGAGATAAACGCAACAAACGAAGTGCGTGTTATACGAGCTGAAGATATTCAAAATATGCCCGTACGGGGATATAGTTCAATTGTTGCGCTACAAACCGGTGTTGTCAGCGCAGGTAGCGATCTACACGTTCGTGGCGGACGAGCAGATGAAGTTGGATATTATATTGATGGTGTTTATGTAAACAATCCATATTCAAGTCTCGGCGGCGCCGGCACCGCTGGAGAAGGGATAGCCGCAGCGCCCGCAAGGGGAACAATGGAAGTTCCTAACACAGCGTTAGAAGAAATATCGTTTCAAGCAGGTGGTTTTAATGCTGAATACGGTTCGGCAAACTCCGGTATTATCAGCGCCACAACAAAGGAAGGGCGTGAAAAACTACAAGCTTCTTTTGAAAGTTTAACAGATGGAGTTTTCCCGACGTCAGGGAACCCATCAGCTTTTTCCTATGGTTATAATTTGATTTCCGGCGCCATTTCCGGGCCGCTCCCAGGCATAAATGCTATTCGTTATTCCTTTTCAGGAGAGTTCCGTAATTTAGACGATGCGAAGAGCACTTGGGGGTCTCACCCCGTCTATACGGGCGCTCTGAACCTGGAGACGGGCTTACCGGCCAACGGTGAAGAGTTTGTGGATGCAAATGGCAACGGCGTTTGGGATAAACAGAATTATTGGGAAATAAATGGCGTTGGTTATTCAAACCCATTAATTGGTCCCGCATTAGAAACTGCCGAAGAATATGTTGATGCAAATGGAAATGGTAAATATGACGCATTTCATATTTCAGGCGATGATATTGAATATAAGAAAGGACCCTTGCCCAACAACGGCTCCACGCGCTCCATGTGGAATGGAAATATTGTTGTGAACATGAAAGACTTTATTGGCTTACCGTTCAAATTGAAAGCCGGAGGATCTTCTTTCAATGAAGAACGCAGTTCATATATTCATGGTTCCAGTTTGTTTAACTATTATAATGATAATGGCATATTAAAGCTCCGTTTTCCAAAGAATGAATCTTCCACGTCAACCCTATATGCCAGATTGACCGGAGCGTTGATGGAGAATACATATCTTTCTTTTCAGGTTAGTCAGTTTCGTGATCAGTATGAAGAATATGACCCCATGTTTGGCGAAGGGAAGGGGAGTTTTCTTTTTGATGATGGTTCCACCAGTGAAGCATACCCGTTTCTGCAATATGGGAAACGATATGATTATGCTGCAGAATCCTGGGTAACACCTTTACTTCAAACTGCCGGAGTTAGACCGGCATTGGTTGATTCGGTAGCACAGTTTGATTTTGCGGGTCGCGTGTGGGATGATTATACAAAACAAGATATGAGCTATTTAGGAATTACCGGATCTATTACAAAGCAGATGGGGCATCATGAATTAAAAGCCGGTCTGGACATCCGGGATTATACCATTCGCTATTATCGCATCGCTGCTCCCATCAGGTTGGCTTCAACGCTGCAGCAGACTTCACCCTATTCATCTGCCCAAAAAGATTCTCTGATTGGCACTTCTTATGATACGGATGAAAACGATGAAATCAGCGGTGAAGAATATGACACCTATTATGATAAAACTATTTTTGATGCATATATGAACGCCTATGCAGAAAATATTGGTTTTGATCTGACGGGACAGAAAAAGTTAAACAGTGGGACAGATGGAGCAAGAAAGCCAAAAATTTCTGCAGTGTTTATTCAAGATAAGCTGGAATTGAAGGATTTAATTTTGAACCTGGGATTAAGGTATGACAGGATTGATCCGGACAATATGCGGTTCAATCCGGAAACCGGCGGCCCGCTGAATATAATAATCGATTCTAAAACCGGTCAATTGGCCGAAACGGTTTATCTTGATGACACCAATGAAAACGGTATTGCAGATCCTGAAGATAAATATCGTAGTCTTACCCCAACAGATTACGACGCCACAGGTAAGCCACTTCAAATTAAATCCGAAGTAAGAAACCTTTTGAGCCCGAGAATCGGCATGGCGTTCCCGGTAACGGATAGAACGGTATTTCATGCTCAGTATGGAAAATTCATTCAACAACCTGAATTAAACCGCATGTTTATTAGCTACACAAGATTCTTGGCAAACATGCAGCAAGGGAATTATACCACAAGCGGAAATCCGGATCTACAGCCGGTTGTGACAACACAATATGAACTTGGCTTTAAACAGTTGATTACCAATGATATCAGTATTGACGCTACCGTTTTTTATAAACAAATGACCGGTTATGTAACCATTCGCAATGTTACCGACATAACCGGTGCGGCTTATCCGCTTAACTATGCTTATTACGTGAATGGTGATTACGGTACTGTGAAAGGGTTATCGTTCGCTTTTGGTATGCGTCGAGTCAACAATGTACAGATTAATGCAAACTATACATTATCCTATGCCGGCGGGACGGGTTCAAATTCAACAAGGCAATATACAATTGCGTGGCAAGGTGGAAACTCCACGACGTTTGTATCACCGCTGGAATTTGATCAGCGCCACACCGGGAATATTATACTTGATTATCGCACGGGCAACCGAGGTATATTATCGAATTTTGGAGTTAATATTCTTGCAGAATTCGGATCGGGCATGCGCTATACTCCGTCACAAGTACGATCAGAAGTTTTCCAGGACAGCGACCCTTCAAGGCCTATTGCCGGTCTGAACACAGGTGTGATGCCGGCTACGTTTAATGTGAGTTTGCAAATTGATAAAGGGTTTAATTTGATGGGTACGAAATTAAATGTGTATCTGCAAATTGAGAACGTGCTTAATAGTGAGATTGTCAGAGATGTTTATGCAGCAACGGGTGAACCCGGAAATGATAATTGGCTAAACACAGCTGAAGGACAAGCAATATGGTTGGATAAATACAGCGAAACGCTTGGCGCGGATCTATATGATGCAAAAATTTCCCATCCATATAATTGGGGTTCCCCAAGACAGGTTCGATTTGGTTTAAGAATAAATCTGTAAGCAAGAGGAATAAAAAATTGAAACAACGTTTGGTTGAAGGAGAATAATTCATGGCTTTTGGAAATAAAAAACTAAATTTAGCATTGTTGATAACATTTATTGTTTATGCAACACTACCGGCTGTTTATGCAGAAAAGCGAGTGAAAGAGGATAGCACAAGCTGGTCGGAAAGAATGGCTAAAACTGCAGTGCTGGAATTTGACCTTTGGGATGGAAATCAAATTTCTACTTATCATCGTAATAACGGCGCCGTGGTTGATCATAATGCCACCGGAGATTCCGGATTGGAATGGCCAAAAGGCAGTGGAAAAACAGCCATTTTCGCATCAGGTATTTGGATGGCGGGTATGGTACAAGGTGGTATCCGTACTGCGGCTGCTGAATATACAAGGGAATTTCAACCCGGAGCCCATGGGGGGAACCCTAACGATTCTAAGTACCGTATTTACAGGATGTTTAAAGCAGAAGTGGATGGAATGAGGGCAGGTAATAGTACGGCAGAATTTGACCTGAATAATGATGGCGCAGCGGAAACAATTACAATACCAACAAAGGATTATCGGGAATGGCCGGTAGATGATGGCGCCCCTTTTATTGATGTTGATGGCGATGGGGTTTATGATTATTCTGTTGACTTTCCTGATATTTTGGGGGACCAATTTCATTGGTATATTATGAATGATGCCTGGTCTCATGCGAACTTGTGGGCAACACTTCCCCTTAATGTTGAAATACAAACATCTATTTTTGGTTTCGATCGTGCGCCGAATGACGCGCTGGGCAATACGATGTTTGTCCGATGGGTCATTGTAAACAAAGGGGATGATACCATTGATTCAATGTTTGTCTCTATTTGGCACGACGATGATGTGGGCGATGCAAATGATGATTTTGTTGGCTGCGATACTACGTTGAGCATTGGGTATACGTTTAATGATGGTCGTGACGCAACCTATGGCGTTGCCGTACCTGTTTCTGGATCAGACTTTTTTCAAGGCCCGCTTGTGGATGCCCCGGGTGATTCAGCTGAATTGTTAACTTGGAACGTTGACTTAACGGGAATTGATAGTTTAGGCAACCCTATTTCAGGATATTTTCAAGAGAAGGTCTACGATAAAAGAATGCTTCCATTGACCAGTTTTGTCAAATATATACGCGGTGACGATGAATACGGAGATCCTGAAACAGCTGAAGAAGCCTATCGATACATGAATGGCTTGAAAGGGATAGATGGGCAACCTTATACAGACCCTAACACCGGAGAACCCGGCGTTTTTATTGCCAATGGTGATCCGGTGACCGGAACGGGGTGGTTAGACAGCGATCGCCATGCTTCAGGTGACCGTCGATTTTTAATGACGTCAGGTCCCTTTACTATGGCTCCCGGAGATAAACAAGAAGTCGTGGGTTCTTTAATGGTCGCCGGCGGTCCGGACGCGTTAACTTCAATTAGAGTATTCAAATATTTCGATAAATTCGCCCAAAATGCCTTTGACAGTAATTTTGACCTATGCGGCCCGCCTGCGCCAAAAGTAACCGTTGCACAATTGGATGAGAAAATTATTTTATCCTGGGAAGATAATGCAGAGGATGTTGTTGGTTATAGTTGCTTAGGCTATGAATTCCAGGGGTACAACATTTACCAAGGCGAATCTGCGGTGGGTCCATGGCGTTTGTTAAAAACATATGATCTTATTGACGATGTAAGAATAATCACTGACGAAACATTGGATTTGGAAACGGGGTTACTACTTAGAAAACCGGTACAATTTGGTGAAGATTCCGGTGTTAAGCATTTTATTGAAATTACCAATGATGCTGTACGCAATGCACAACTGATTAATAACCGCAAATACTATTTTAGCGTGACAGCATATGCTTATGATCCGGCCACTGCTCCGGTTACGGTGGAAAGTGCGTTTAAAACAATAACCGCCGTGCCTGGAAAGCCTGGCCTTGGGCATGAATTGGAATACTCTCATGGTGAACTTTTATCTGTGGAACATGTGTCGGGTTCTTCTGATGCAGTAGTCCAACCGCTTGTAATTGATCCTTATGTATTGTCGGGCGATGCTTATGAAATAACTTTTTTCGAAGCAGGGAGCCATGAGATTGAAGAAATTTCTGCTGAAAATGGTGATACTGTATCTGTTCTTGATACATATCAGGGGGATAATCAATATCTCGTTGAAATTGAAACGGGAGGCGAGTCAACAAATATGATGAGTATTGAACTGAATTTTGAATGGTATCATGATTCTACTTTTACCGTCGATACATCTTATATTTTTGTAACAGGAGACACTTTTATACAGGTTATAGAAAACGATACTTTGATTGATACTGTATCCAGTTCCGGCTCTTTTATCGTAGAATATACAGATTCTTACGGGAACACGTTTAGTTCGGCTGATCAGGGAGGAACAGCAGATTTGATAGTCACCAATTTTAACCCTGGAAACAATGATTTTACCGCTAGTTTTACTGGTACACTTACAAACCCGGTTGATTATAACTATGTGCTTGCCGATGCGAGTATAGAAGGTTCTACAATTGATGGTTCATTTACTGTGACGAACCTTTCCTATGAAGGCGAGCCTTTAACTCAATATTGGCGATTGAGAGATAATAATACTAACGATGTAATTTATATGAACAATACAGATGTAATCAGCGGTGCTACAACCACCATTATCGACGGTTTTCAAATAACAGTTGTTAATGGTGTGTGGAATGCCGAATATTATGAAAGTGAATTGCTCCCAGAGTCTGATGAAGATATATTAACAACAGTAGTATTTGGAGGAATCAGTTCTGATTCCCCTAATGGCGCTTGGTCTGGTTTTATTCAGGGCCTTATTGATTATGGTTATCCTCTTAATACTCCATCGGGAACGCCTGATAAGACGATATTACAGGAAGATCTGGAATTAAGGTTTACAGCAGAAGGATCAATAGCCTCTTACTATCAATCGACTACATTGGTACCAGATGTTGTGGACACAATGACAGTACCTTTTGAGCTTTGGTCCCTTGCAAGCGGTAAACAAATTAACACTTTTGTATATAAAGTTGGTGGAACGGGTAATCAATTATATAGTGTAGTAGAACCAGAATCAGATTCCTATCAATTAAATTGGAATGTATCGTTTATGCCTGTTTATGAGGATTATGATCCTGATAAAACATATAATTACGCTACAGATGCTAATAAAATTGGGTGGATGATGAGTCTAAATAAGGATAATACAATTTGGGAAAATGGGAATATATTTCAAGTAAAATTTCTAAACCCGATAATTCCCGGCACGGATGTGTATAATTTTGTCGCCTCCGGATTGAATAGTTCAGATGCTGATCTTTTAGCGTCACAAATGGATGCTATTAATGTGTATCCAAATCCATACTTTGGTTCAAACTGGGAAGAAAACAATCCATTGGATCGCAAGGTATATTTTACACAACTTGGTGTAGGGATAACCACAATCAGGATATTCACATTAGCCGGCGCTCTTGTTTCCAAAATAGAAAAAACAATTATTTCTGAAAATGACAGTGACAGAAGAGCTGTTTGGGATTTACGAAATAGAGCCGGGGTTCCGGTGGCAAGTGGTATGTACTTGGCTCATCTGGAGTTGAAAGATACTAACGGTAAATCTATTGGTGAAAAAGTACTGAAATTGGCAATCTTCCAACCGGAAGAACGCCTGGACATTTATTAATAAGATTTGGGAGAATTGATGATGAAAAAATATCAAGCTCGATTGGGATTATTCTTAACAGTTTTTATTTTGCTAGGAGTGCAAATAGAAGCCGGAAGTAAAAACAGAAGCGGTACCGCCGGCGCTCAAGAACTCCTGATTCCTGTAGGTTCAGGCGGCACGGCCATGGCCGGTGCAAATGTTGCCGGCATATTCGGCATAGAAGCAGTGGAATGGAATATTGCCGGTCTCGCCAGAATCAAAGGCACGGGTGAAGCAATGTTTTCTCATGCAACCTGGCTGGACGGTATTGGGGTTTCTTACTTTGGAGTTGCATCTTCATTCGGCGGTAAGAATGTATTTGGAATCACGTTTAAATCATTGGATTTTGGCGATATCCCGGTTACGACAATGGAAGCCACTAGTGGTACGGGAGAAATGTATTCACCGAGCTTTATTAATATTGCATTTCTTTTTGCTCGCAGTATGACAGATCGCATTTCGTTTGGCTTTGATTTCAAAATTGTTTCTGAAACAATTATGAGAGTAGGCGCAACAGGCGCAGTTATTGATGCCGGTGTTCAATATGCTTCAAGTGAAAACGGTATCCGCTTGGGAGCATCCTTAAAGAATCTAGGGTTAAATATGATTTTTACCGGTTCGGACTTGGAAGAATTTGTTGACCCCTTTGGTACGGAACCCGGCACACCGACTGAACCCAGGCGCATTACGCTACAGGATTTTGAAATGCCAACCACTTTAGAATTAGGCGTTTCATACGGTCCTGTAAATATTGGCCCGGCAAAAATTCTCTTATCCGGATCGTTTTTGAATAATAATTTTTATTTTGATGAATACAGATTTGGTGTTCAGGCAAATGTATTGGATATGTTATATTTGCGTAGTGGTCTTGCTATTGGATATGATCCGGAACCGTATGGTAAAGACGGAGTGCAGGATACGGCCGATGATAACGCTGATAAACAATTTGAGTATAGTACTGAAGAATTTATATGGGGACCCTCATTTGGTTTCGGAATAAATTTATCTAAACTAACAGGTTTAGGGCTGTCCATTGATTATGCTTACAGGACAGCAGAATACTTCGATGGTGTTAGCTGGCTGACGATTAAAGTAGCTTTTTAACATATCGAAAAAAATGAAGACGAAAAGCAGTGGACATTCTTTTTTGTCCATTGTCGTCTTTCTTGCAAGAAAGAAAAGTAAAGGAGAAACTCAATGAAGAGATATTTGATAATAATTCTTATCTCTATGATTTCTGTTACCATGTTATCGGCAAATGAAATTGTCAAGAATACTGGAAACAGCAATTATGAAATAAAGAAAGGAGGCGATAATGTATTAATTATCTCTCCTTCTACCCAAAATAGCAACAGAAGTACAGACGATACGCTTCAGTATCTTCCTGCAGACGGTAGCTGGAACGGGCAATTCGTACAATCCCCGGGTGATGCAATGATTACTGCATTCAAAATGCCAGCCAATGCTACAATTAAGGCTGTAAATGTTCCAGTGTATGCATGGGGAACCGGAGACCAGCTATTGACGATCTCACTGCACAAGCTGTCTTATCCTTTTAGAACAGATGGAACGACCTATCCAGCAGCCGCTGTTAATGGTAACGGTTGGATTGGCGGTTATGATATGGATGCCTCCGGGTGGTTGTCCATTATGGGAACAACTTACACGCCAGGTGGAACAGCAGGTATTTGTGATGATGGTGATGTTGTTGTTAGTGGATCGCAGGATCCCTTAGGTACAGTTGATGCCAGTGCAGCTCCACCAGGAACACCCACAATGGGTCTTCTTTGGCCTGTTGGTTTCTCAGCAGCGACCATGAACCCAACAAACAACCCGGATTATTACAATGATGGAGCAAAGGATGGCCCGACGGCACACTGGACTCTCCTGTCCGACTTTGGTTCGGAAATTGATGTCCTGCAAGGTGAATGGATTGGTGTAATGGTTGCTTCTCAGGGAGCTGGTGGCGGTGAAGATGATGCTACCGGTTTCTTTTATGAAACAGGAGTCGGTGTAGTTGATCCTTGGGTATCACTGAAATTCTATGGTGAGTGCAGTGGTACTTCAGGAAACGGCGGGTGGCATATTCGTGATTGGATGTTCAACTTCCAACTGGCGGTAGAACTTACCAGCGATCGCGGACCAGTATTTACAAGTGTTGATCCATTAATAACAACTGTATCAACCGCGGCACGTGCAGTCAGCGCTGATATTACGGATGATAACCCCATTGGCGGTGAAGCCGGTGTTGCTGCTGTAACACTGACTTACCAGTTGGATTCGCTAACGGCAACAGTCAATACAGTACAAATGACAATGACATCCGGCACTGACGTAGATGGAACATGGGAAGGAGAAATCCCCGGACAGGACCCAGGTACATTTGTATACTGGAAAATAACCGCGACGGATGTGGGCGCCAATTCTACTGTTTCAAGCCCATACTCGTACTATATTTTTGCACCTACTGCGGGAGCCCCGTTACTGTTTGACAATGCAGATCCGTTATATGGTAATCCACTGTACGCTCCATACCTCTATTATGGATGGGGACTGAACCCATTCGATTACTGGTCAGGTGATTATGGCAACATTACCGCAAGTCTAACTGCAAATTATGATGTTATCTTTGAGCGTACTTCTGGAAATGATACATATGGTTTTGATAGCGATCCTGCCTTGGATGACTGGTATGCTTCCGGAGGTAAAATATATGTTGCTGAAGGAGATGAATGGCTAAGTAACCGTTATGGTTGGCCCGCAGCGCTTGAATTGAACTCATCTGATTTTGCGTATGATTTAGGTGTAGGCATCGTTCACACAGACATCAATGGTGATGCAGATGGCGTTTCACGTTTGTTTCCGAATGCTGATGATCCACTTGGTGCTGTCATGGCAGATTACCTCGATTCCAACGTTGTAACAATGATTATCGATTCATCAGTAACGCCTTGGGACACAAGCTATACCTATGCCGGTTCGATACTGGATTACGATCCTGTTTATGATCCAGGAGTTGACAATTGGTTAGACGCTATGACACCCGCAGAAGGTGCTAATGTTATGTATTACGGTCTTACCGGTATAATAGATAGCTTAGGTAATCCAGCTGCTGATGCTGACACACTTGCTGTGGTTGTGTATTCATACTCAGGGTTTGGTAGTAAAGGCGGAGTGGTTGCCTTAAATCAGATTGGTATGTATGCCCGGGTTTATAATGACACCGGTGGCGTTACATACGAACATTGGGTAGGTGCTGAAGACTATTATGCTGATTCACCCGGTGGCCCCGTCAGGGCCATTATGGATTGGGCGGCTGATAATGTAAGCATCAATGATGATAAAATGCACGCACCAGAGAGTTTTACATTAAAAGGCAATTATCCGAATCCTTTTAATCCAACAACAAACATCTTATTTACGCTGGAAAAAGCCAGTGATGTTACTATGACTGTTTATTCAATTTTGGGACAAGAAGTCGCAAAATTACAGAGTGGAAACATGAGATCAGGTGTTCATTCCATTAAATGGAATGGGTTGGATATGCATGGTAAGCAAGTTGCATCAGGAGTATACTTCTATCAAGTAAACGTTGCTGGTCAGATTAAGACCGGTAAAATGATGCTTCTGAAATAGGAACCTTATTTCTAAAATAAAAAAAGGACGGCTTTCTACCTGAAGCCGTCCTTTTTATTATCAAAATGAATAAAAATAAAATATTGATTTTCGTGGGAATTATGGTAGCAATAGTTGCTATCATATTCTTTTTTGGTAATGATAAAATATTAGCGACTTATAAAGATAGGTCTATTACAACAACAGAATTTTTTGATGAAATAAATCAACCGGCGTTTTTAAGACTAGATTATGCTGATCAGATTGAAAAAATTCAAATATGGACCGTAAAAACAATATTGTTCAAACAAGCAATTGATCATCTAATATATAAAGATTCAAACCTTCGGTATGAATTAGAAAAGATCCGGAATGATGAGAAACTCTTAAGTGTGTTCAATTTCCTGTCTGATGATTTTTCAATCAGTGACAGTTTGTTGAATTACACTATTGAAGCAGTAAAAAAACAATATACAATTCAAGATATTGTTGTAACTCATAATCTCTCTTATGGCCAAAATCAGGACAGAACCAAATCAGATGCAGAAATAAGAGCAAAGGAAATTTTGAGCAGACTGAATTCAAATGAAATTACGTTTGATGAAGCTGTGTCTATTTATACTGAAGAACCATCGATGAAGATAAGAAATGGAGAAATTGGACCCATTTCGTTTGGTACATTACCCTTATCGCTGGATAGTGTTATTTGGAATTCAAAACCTGGAAATATTATGGGGCCTGTTGATTCAAAGTTTGGTTTTCATATTATCAAATGATACTATGTACCGATATATATTAAAACCTTTTTCAGAAACCTTTAAAAGGGCATGAAAATTATTTAATCCTGGCCACCTATGTACTACCAGTTTTATGAAAGAACTGAGCCAGGGAGCAAAACGGTTGCTAGGTCAGGCTGCATTCAAAGTACTGGCCAAGGCAAATAACCTCGAGAGACAGGGACGCAATATTCTTCATTTTGAAATAGGAGAGCCTGACTATGAGACGCCGGAACATATAACAAAAGCAGCAATGGACGCAGCGATGGCAGGCAAGACACATTATGTCAACT
>CAJVYU010000015.1 GCA_913009735.1 uncultured Fidelibacterota bacterium | reverse complement strand
ATGTAAAACGTAATACAAACAAATTACATATTTACGTTTTACATAATTACATTGTGTTATGATTCCTCTATCCATTATTATTACGGCACTTGCATCAGTTAGTACGCTTGCTCATGAATTATCCAGGTTAAAATCCATCCAAAATCAATTAATATGCACAACGAGTTATACTAATCAATCTGCATTCGTGCAATACTGAAAATTCTACTAAAATAAACAGGTGTTGACCGGGAGCTATTAACGATGTTTAAATACCACCACCGAGTCATTATTACGAGCAACCATTATCTGTCTTTGACCAGATGCATTTTCTAATATTTTGAATTGACGAATTTCGCCGGTGACTACAAAACCGCTGCTTTGCAGACTGACCGGTGTGAATGATCCTGACCCGTCGCCGAGCAATACACTTCCGTAGCTGGCGTCATACCTGCCCAAAGCAGGAGGGACACCACTGAAATTGCCACCCAATAGTAAATCTTGAAATCCGTCTTCATCGAAATCATCGACTAAAATTGTGTAGATTGGAGAGAACTGGGCTTCAACAGGAAGAGAGGTTTTGGTGAATGTTTCATCACCATTGTTCATCAATACAACTGAAGCAAACTCTACTGCTTTTCTTATTTCAGAGGTGTTTAGCTGTTCAGGAGTGAAAATATCTTCAATCGTTTCACCGGCAAAATCAGCATAATTAGGATACTTTTCCTGTAAAGATGGGATATTATTGACAAATTGGTCCCGGGATGCTAAAGGATAGGATTTTGATCCATTATAATACGTAAGTATTTGCTCTGTTTTATTATTTCCGGCAAAATCATTAATAAATAACTGTATGGGTTTTTCCTTTGATGCTTTAAGAAATGAGTTTAAACCCAGATTACCAACTACAAGATCTATAAATCCATCTTCATTAAAGTCTCCCGCAGCTATCGTATTCCACCAGCCTGTAGTATTTTGAAGGCCGTATTTATCAGTAACATCAGTCAGTATTCCACCATGGTTGTAAAATATCTTGATTGGCATCCACTCGCCTACCAGCACAAGATCCTGGAAATTATCGTTGTTCAAATCAATCCAGATTGCATCCGTAACCATACCGGCCTCCGATAATGCCGGCGCATATGTTGACGTTCCATCCGTGAATTTTCCCGTACCATTATTTATCAATAAATAACTTTTTGGAATAGAGCCATACTCCCGTGGGACTGATCGACTACCCACAAATAAGTCAATATCACCGTCATTGTCAATATCAACGGGTTTAACACAAGCACTGTTTGCATAGATATCCGGCAAGGCGGTATTTGTTTTCATAAACAGACCATTACCTTTACCGAAGTACAGGCAGTCTTTTATTGGTTCCATTTTGGCAAAATATTCATTGCCACCTTTGGCGACATAAAGATCAGGAAATGCGTCATTATTGGCATTAAAAAATACTGCATCCACTCCTTCACTACGGCTATCGAGGATAAACGCCGAATCAATAATAGCTGTAAAGTCCCCTTGATTATTCTGTAAATAAATACTACCGGATTGATGTTTCCCTCCTCCGAGATATAAATCGATTAAACCATCATCATTGACATCCGCTACATCGAAAGCCGGGCCTTCCATGGATAAAAAATGCGGTATAAAGGGTTCACGATTAAACTCAATAAAGGTGTTTTCCTGATGCTTATAATCAATTTGTATCTGTTCAGTAATGTCTTGAAATATTGCAGCAGTATCAATCATGGATCTATATACATAACGACCAGAAGCATCCGTTTGATTAAGTTTAATCTTTTGATTGACCATAATATTTGATAATACCTGATATTCACCCGTCGGCCAAATAACCATTAACGAATCAATGACATTAATATTACCCAGGCCAAAATTCAGCACCGGCTCAACAGAAGATTGAAATCCCCTGGTTGGCATTAATTCCTGAAAAAACGTTTTTTCATGGGCATAGATTAACACTTTAGAACCCACTCCAAACGTGTTTAGATCTTTACCGATTAACTGCACCTTTAGGTATTTGTTTACTATAATGGAATCCTGATTATCCCGGTAAAGAAGATTCTTATAAATAAAGGCTCGTGAGTTGGTATTATTTACAACGAGATCCATTCCGCCATCATTGTTAAAGTCAGCATATACCGCACCGCTGGAAAACCCCGGATCACCGAGGCCCCACTCATCAGCACGATTATTAAATGTAAGGTCTCCCTGGTTATGAAAGGCATAATTTGGTATGGGAACACTGGGTATGTGCTGAACAATTTCATCAAGTTTATCAATGGTTATGGGACTAGGATTAGATTGATTGGTACGTGAACCGATCTCCAGTTGTATTTCGTTATTTTTTATATAGTCCAGATAATCCATATCGTTTGGCCGGCGATAAATTCCATTGCTGACAAATATATCTTTATAACCATCATTATCCATGTCCACCAGGAGTGTGGCCCAGCTCCAGTCAGTAGCATTAACACCTGCCAGTTGACCCATTTCACTAAACAGATTGAATTTGGTGTTTGATCCGGTAATCGGGCTGAGCGCTTGACCTCTATTGAGCATTAGCATATTTCTGCGATATTGGTAATAATAACCGAATCGTCGTTTTACATTAGAAATATCATGTCCATCGGAAAATACCGATGACTTTCTAATATCTTCTCGCTCTGGCATCATATCTAAAACCATTACATCCAGCAAACCATCATTATTAATATCTGCCAAATCATTCCCCATTGAAGCGCTGCTGGTGTGTCCAACAGAGGATCTTAATGCTTCTGTAAATGTTCCATTCCCATTGTTATAATACAGATAATCATCTTCGTGAAAGTCATTCGAAATATAAATATCCGGGTATCCATCCCAATTAATATCGCCAACAGCAATACCTAATCCGTAGCCCAGTATACTTTCATAAATCCCGGATTCTTCAGTCACATCAACAAAGGTTCCGTTTTCATTTCTATACAGTTTGTCACCAGCTTCATAATCTCTCTTATTCCGTAATTCGATAGAACCATATGTACCTTTCGAGTGAATGGAATGGTTCATCAGATATACATCAAGATCGCCGTCTAAATCGTAGTCGAAAAAGGCAGCTTGCCTTGACAGCCCTTTAAAATCAAGACCATACTCCGCAGCACTTTCCGTAAACGTAAGGTCCTTATTATTGATAAATAACAGGTTGGCGCCCTTTTTATCCAAATAATTGGATTGGCAAACATAGATATCAAGGAAACCATCCCCATTCACATCTGCCATTGTAGTTCCGGTGGTCCAACTTTGAGCGCTGCCGCCAACACCCGCCGTTTCTGTAATATCCTCAAATTGAAAGTCACCTTTATTCAAGTATAGACGATTGGGAACCATATTTGCAGTAAAATAAATATCAGCTAATCCGTCATTGTTTATATCACCAACCGCTACTCCACCGCCATCGTAAAAATAGAGATAATTAATGCTATTGAATAACGGCTCTTCTTCAAGAATATTTTCAAAAGTAATATTTGTTTTTGCCGATGACAGCTTCTTAAACAGGGGTTGAGTGGAAACACCCTGCTGGCAGGAAGAAAGAATAAAAACGGTTCCCATCCCAATTAAGATTCCGAGAAACTTCAGCCTAATATTCATATTTGAAAGCAGCTTATAGTATGAGATAAAATGAGTTATCGATTTTAATTTCATAAGTAGTTTTCCTAAGTATTAATAAAATTTGAAATGTTCAAGTTGTTTAACTCCACAATGATTGTCCCCTGACTAAAATTATTGCTGTTTCCATATTCATCATATATTTATCATAAGGGATTATCCTCTGATCGTTTCATTTGCTCCTTAATAATACCTGACAGAAAAATCCATTTGTACAACATTTTTTTGTGTTAACTGGTTATTTTATGGATTTTTAAATCAATTTTTATCATTTCAAGGTGAAAATAACAGTTTGATAGGGTTTTAGTACGACCCTTTCTTCGTTTACATCTGTCACGTCATAATTACTGATTTCAACACTGCCTGTTTTAATTCCCACTGGCAATTGGTATTCAATTTCTTCGGTGGAGAAATTTAGAACAACCAGCATTTTACTTTCTCCCAGCGTTCGCACGTAAGCATAAATCTGTGGATGATCGGGGGATAGAAGTTCATAGGAACCATATACCAATACCGGGTTATTTTTTCTCAGTTGGATCATTTTATGGAAATAATTCAATATAGAACCGGAATCGTTTTCCTGAGCTGCAACATTTATTTTCTTATGGTTGGAATTTACTTTTATCCACGGTATTCCCGAAGTAAAACCGGCATTCAGACTGTTATTCCACTGCATAGGAGTCCGTCCGTTGTCCCGGGCTGACAGCTTCCAACCCTCTATGTATTTGTCAGTGTTTTTTCCCATATTTTTCAATTGTTTGTACCAGTTGATAGTCTCGATATCCCGGTAATCTTCAATGTTATCAAACCGGATATTGGTCATTCCTATTTCATCACCATAATAGATAAACGCTGTCCCTCGCATGCTTAGAATAAAAGTTTGAAGCAGTTCCGCCGATTTGTTGTGGTATTCAGGTGCATCATTACCCCAGCGGCTTACCATTCTTGGCTGATCGTGGTTTCCCAGGTAGATACTACCCCATCCTTTTTCGGCAAATACATCGTTCCAACGGGTATAAATGTCTTTAAACTCCGTCAGGCTCCATCCCTCTGGATCAAGTTGCTTATATCCTCCCGGCGAATATCCCAGGCTCACGCCATCAAAATGGAAAAACAGGTCCAGTTCTTTCCGGTCTTCGTCAACAAATTTCAGAGCATTATCAATTGTAACACCTGCACCTTCACCCAAAGCCATAACATCATATTGGCTGAGGACCTCCTCATTCATTTCCCGAAGGTAAGCGTGTAGATTTGGACCATCGGCATAATACCTTCCCCAGGTATCATCACCGTAAATTTCTTTCAGTTCTTCTTCAGTTACTCTGGGATAGGTAGTGTCTTTAGCAATGAAGGAGATGACATCCATTCGAAAACCATCCACGCCTTTATCAAACCAATTTCGCATCATTTTATAAATTGCCCGTCGTAATTCCGGGTTTTCCCATTTCAAATCAGGCTGTTTTCTGGAAAAATAGTGGAGGTAATACGCGTTTGTAGTTTTATCATACGTCCAAGCTTTTCCGGTTACATCAAAAAAACTTCGCCGGTAAGGAGGTTCTCCTTTTTCAGCGGGCCACCAGTGATAAAAATTTCGATAGGAATTGTTCCTGGCGCTTCGCGATTCCTGAAACCACCGATGCTCATCACTGCTGTGGTTTACGACAAGATCCATTACCAGTTTAATACCCCGGTTATGCAAACCTTCAAGTAGTTCATCAAAATCTGCCATCGTACCAAACTCTTCCATAATCGCTTCGTAGTCACTGATGTCATACCCGTTATCAGTATTAGGTGATTTATAAACGGGATTCAACCAAATTATATCAATACCCAGGCTTTTGATGTAGTCCAGCTTCGAAATAATACCTCGCAGATCTCCCACTCCATTGCCATCACTATCTTTAAAGCTTCTCGGGTAGATTTGATAAACCACGCCTTCCTTCCACCACTCCCTTTGAATTTCTGATTTTGAATCATTACTGTTTTCGGCGCTATTTAGTTTGCAGGAAATGACCATATAGCCCAGAATAATTGCAACTACAATCTTATACATTTTTTAAAAGAACCCTCCTATAGTGAGTCAAACTTAGTTCAGAACGAATATCAGTGATTTGATCCAAGGATTGGTCACGCAACGCGTGACAAATTGGAAGTTTTTCAGATTTGGCACGCTGTGCGGTCCGGACCAATCGGATCTGTTCAACTATTTGAATGAGTCTATGACGTTTAATATGATAATCCTTTACAACCCGCATACTAATAACCCGGGTTCTGTATTAGGTTAGGATTTGCATCCAACTGAGTCTGTGGTATGGGGAAGAGTTTTCTGTGCGGACCGTCACTGGGTTCTTTTAAAGTCCACGCATCAAGAAACGTTCCATGTCTGATTTGATCCTGTCGACGGAATCCTTCCCAAAGCAATTCATGACCACGTTCCCAATAAATATCATCAGCAGTAACACTCGTGAGCGCATCAAGACCAGCGCGAGCACGTACCAGGTTAACCTCAGTATCACCGCTGCTACCCGATCTAACTAATGCTTCCGCTTTTGCAAGCAACACATGTGAGTAACGGAAAATGGCGTAGTCATTACCAGCAAACCAACCGCTCATATTCGGATCAATGGGCCACTTAAGAATGCGGGGTCCATCCGCTTCAGCGGCGTCGAGAAGAGGATAATCAACTGTGAAATTCAGCGGATTACCATTACGATCAAAGGCCGAATCACCTAAAGCCGGTCCAAACAATACATACTGCTGCCCAACCAGTATCTGGTCCAGCCGGTCATCGTCTTCTTCGTAACTGTTATAGAAGCCGGTCAGAACGCAAAATCCATTCCATGGACTCGATGGGAGCTGATTGTAATGCAAGGTCGACATATGGCGGAAAAATGTGACTCCATCCAAAGGCAAATTGGCTTGAACAAGAATATACTCTGTGTTTGCAGGTCCCTCATTTTCCAGTGCAAAAACGTCAGTAACAGTAGACATTAGACTATACTCACCGGAATTAATAACGGCGTCGCATGCTGTGATACATTCGCTCCACATTGCTGTACCCGTATAGACCTCGGCATTCAGGTATAAGGTAGCCAGTAATGTATTGGCTGCGCCTTTGGTTATCCGACCATATCCTCCTGTGGCGTGTGATGTCTCAAGATTAGGTAAAGCTGCATTAATTTCGTCCACTATCCAATCAAACACTTCTGTCCGGGTAGATTGAGAAGGTGGATTATCCGGATCAGTTTCCGCTGCAGTAATAAAAGGTACACTGCCGTAAAGGTCAATCAGCCACCAGTAAAATAAGGCTCTGAGTACTTTTGTTTCTGCAGAATAGATCAGAACCAGATCAGTTTGTTCAGCCTTTCCGAGAGCATACAGCGTGGAATTAGCCCGCGCTACACCTCTATAGATATTTGACCAACCACCGCCAACGAAACGGCTGGTGGCATCCCAGGTATGTAGCTGAAGCACGCGCCAGGTTCCTCCATCGTCCCAGTCTCCACCCCGGATGGGTAGAACAAGGGCGTCGGATGAAACTTCCTGCAAAAACATTGGGGCGCCCCACTGCGCGTTAATAAGACTGTTATAGACCGGAACCACTGCAGCGGTTAATTCTGCTTCCGTCTGATAGAAGTTATCCGGCGTTACCAAATCGTAGGGCTCTTCCAACAGATCTGTGCAACTCCAAAATAGCGATGAAATCAAGAGGGATGGTATTAGAAAACCAAGTTTATGGTTTTTCATAACATACTTCTTATCCATGTTGAAAATTAATAATCATGCTATTTAATATAGAGCGTATTTCATCTACAATATCACTCAACATTTTGGAAATTGAAGAGGAATCGTTTGAATGCCTCGGTGGTTATTTTTCTGGTATTATATGTCTGAAGATAAGTTACATATTCCTCATCATCAGGATAGACATCACCCTGTCCATACGGATAAGATGTCATACCATGAAACGGCAATGGTGCCACCGTCTGTCCGTGGGCGGTATTTAGGTCGCCGTCCTTCAGCCAGCCATTATTGTAAAAAATAAAGTCCCTGTTCCATCCTGAAGGTAATTCACTGATTTGAGAAGCGTCAAATTCAAGAGTCACTTCATCACCGGCATTCATGATTACATATCTGCTGTCTGATTCCTGTAATAAGGGTAGTACATCACCGTACCGGGTGTAAAAACCAGTCAGGTCCCGCCATTTAGTATCTGTGGAAACAGTCTGATAGTCCGGGATACTGGGACTATATGGTGTTTCCCAAGTCAGCTCGGAAAATCCCCGGTAGTGAAGATCGGCTGCCATGGGTTCAAGGCTTACCTTCCGGAAAGAACTGCCGGACACATTGGTGGAAAAGAAAATATAATTCCAATATATCAGCATATTCGTTTGAATACGGATGCGGGTGTCACTGGTGAAAAATTTACCGGTCAGATCCACAACCATTGTCTTGTTTTTCCCTTTGGGAAAGCTCAGATTTTCTATTACTGTTTTCCAGTTTCCTTCATTATCAATCACTTGTAGATAAGGAAAAATAGAGTGAGCAACGGTCGATTGCGCCATATTCACATTGATGCTGGCGTCAGTGGGGAACAGCCATCCATACAGGAAAAGAAACACGCTGTCGGCGTCAGATAAATCCCCCAGATCGAGAATAAGATCGTGTGGCTCTGTCACCCCCTGATATGTGGAAGGGGTCAGATTGGAGACGTATTCTTCATCTACGTGTGTGATTTTCTTTAACACATCATTTCCACGATCATCCCGGGCGGATACAGGTTGCCGCTTATTGGTGACGGTATAGATACGGAATGGTGGAAAAGGTGGTGGTGTGAATGTCCCGTCAACGAAAATGTCTACATTGTCCGGATGATCAACAACCAGCAGTTTAACTTGGTCGAGGTAGGGGGTTTCCCATAGTTCAGTTGTGAATTGCAGTAAATATTTGCCATCTTTCGGTTTGAGTTTATCTCCGGGGATTTTGAAATACTCGCTGGCAGAATTGGGAAAAGCGTACAGCGGCTCGCCCGCCATGATACCCAAGGGCATACCCAGCGCACTGGCCCACAGCACATCAGTGGTAAACTCGTATTCGCTTCCATTCCAGGCGAAAAGCCATGGACATGATCCTTTCAGAATTTGCGTCTCCACGAGGGTTTGGTTCCTTTCGGGATTGAACCGATTCTGGGGTACACCATTGCTCCATACCACCCGAACAACATCAGCCCCTTCCCGATTACCGAGACCAAAGTGTGCAACAGGATCACTCATCACCCGCATCTGGTACAGTTCACCTGCCTTCACCTCTACCTTGGCGCCGATCCCGAAATAGTTATTCTTGGTGCTGCCGGTGCGAAGCCCCGCCAACCGCACCACTATGAAGTTGTTAACGTTACCACCATCATTCCGCAGTAAATGAACACCGCCATGGATATCCACTGTAAAAATGTCCAGATCGCCATCGTTATCATAATCAGCCACTTCCACTTGACTGGCTCCTCTTATATTCTCGGGAAGAAGTGAATTTGCATAGAGATATTTACCCTCGCCATTGTTATAAAATAACTGTAACCCGGAATGTCCTTTCGTTTCGTCCTGATATTTACCCGCCACAATCAGATCAAGATATCCGTCATTGTCGGCATCAAAGAAAGTGGCATCCAAGCCGGTAAAACCTGCAATTTTTTCGAAAGCTTCAGCCGACCGGTTATCCCGTTCAAATGTCCCATCGCCCAGGTTACGCATTAAGGAATGCCGCTCACCGGTAAGGTCGGTGATGAACAAATCGAGATACCCATCATTGTTATAGTCGCCCACGGCTACCGCTCCGGAAGTGATGTCACTTGTCAAACCGGTTTGATCAGTAATATCCCGGAAGTAACCCTGACGTAAGTTGTCGTAGTAGCGGTTGACCCCATCACGGTTCACCACAAAAAGATCCATATCACCGTCATCATCGAAGTCTCCGAAGCCGATATCCTTGCTGACAATATCGTCTCCATCAATACCTGCCTCTTCCGCAATTTCGGTAAATGTTCCATCCAGATTATTCCTGTACAGACGGTTCTTTGACCCAGTAGCCAGAAAGAGATCCAAATCACCCTCCAGGTCTAAATCGGCAAACAAGGCTTTCCAGGATTTGGAAGTTGTCTTTATTCCTGCAGATTCTGTTACATCCTGAAATGTTCCGTCGCCGGAATTGTGATACAGTTTATTCGCTTTACTGTTGGTTACGAATAGATCAAGGTATCCGTCGTTATCGTAGTCAGCAAAGACAGCTGAAAGGTCCAAGCCTCCATGGGAAATTCCGGCCTCATCCGCAATATCAGAAAAGATGCCATTATTGTTTGCGAAGAGATACTGCCGGCTAATCTCTTTCTTTGGATTTCTTTGGGAGACAAAAACATCCTGATCCCCATCGCCATCGTAATCACTAAGTGCCAAGATAGCCTGTGGATAATTATCGATTAATTTTGGTGTATTACCTGGTAGAACAACATTCAATCCGCATTCATCCGTTACATCGATAAAAGAAAGAACATCCGGAAGCCCGGTATGCTTCTGTTTGGGTAACGATACGAGCTGACTGAAACGGTAAATAGGCGCTCCGGCGACGGGTCCGGTTGTTCCTCGCAATTCAGTCATGGACGCCTGATAGAAAGAGGTCGGTTTCATCATATTGTGAAACATGATGGCAGGAGTCCGGGCTTGTTCTGCATCCCCGTTACGCATCAATTTTAAGGTTTTCCGAAATATCTCCAGAGAAGTATCCGGAAGTTTCGGTATTACCTGGCGAATCGTTTCCATCTGCTGCAATGCATCACCCGGTTTACCAATGCTTAACAGCAATTCCACAAGACGCATACGGGCAGCTATATTAGCTGGCAGAGTATTCACCACCCGGGCTAAGTACTCTATGGCTCTTTCTTGTGTTTTGAGGTCCTGCATATTTGTATAGTATAGAGCAAGCTGATACAGCGTCCGGACATGTTCAGGATGTTTCTTGAGCGTATTTTCAAGTGTACTTATGGCTCGTTGTTCTCTACCGGTCAATTCGTATACTTTTGCCAATAAAAAGCCGATATCAGGATGATCCGGAGCAAGTTTCAGCGCTTCCTGCAGCCATTTTTCAGCTTGTTCCAGTTCTCCCGTCATCCGCATATAGGTCAGACCAAGATTTGCATAGCCCAAGGGCTCTTTAGGTGCTATTTTAATTAGTATGTGAAATTCATCGGCAGCATTTTGAAACTGACCTTCCTCAAAATAGGCCAGCCCGAGATTTCTGTGGGTTATCATCTGCCTTGCGGTTTCCGGATTAATCTCCACCCTTTTTTCACAACCAATGAAAAACACAAGTAATGTTACTCCTGCTATAGCAAGTGCATTGTACCTTAATTTGAGTTTCATTTCAATATTATCTATTTATTCTAACTTGCTCAAAAAAAAATATCCGGCTTCCTATACTTATCAATTCATTTTTTGGAGATATTGCAGTCACAATTTAATGGTGGTACACATTCCTGAGTAATATTCATTTGTTGTATTTTTCTGATCTGTTCATCAAAGCATTTATCACATTGCGAAAAATTGTCTATGTCCCACAGATCAGCAAATACGAGCCCATGTTTTAATTGGATACCGTATTCAAGTACTTCCATCAATGATTCAATTCTCGGTGGACAAAAAAGTTGCTTTTCCTGGAGATGCTCCAGGGCACCATTTCCTCCCCGAGTGGGAATAATCACACAACACTCAACTCCGGCATTAAAAGAAAAATCAATAGATCGTTTGGCCCACTTCACTCCTTCGCTCTCAGTGAGGAATGGAGGTCGAAGAAGAATAAATGTTCTTATCGAAATGTTATTCTTAACAAGATAGAGTGCAGCGTGTTCAAAATCTTTTAATGTCATCTGCTTGTTTAGTTTTTCGAGTACAGCAGGATGAGCAGTTTCCAATCCCATTGCAACATGTAACCGGGGTTCTAATAAGTCCTGAAAAGCCAGGCAGCTCTCATTTACCAGTCGAGGATGATTTTCAACAGTGACCGTCTTGAAGGCTGTGAGCAATCCTGCGATTTGTGGAATATCAGATGTAGGTATTGCTTGCCCGTCAAAAAAATTACCGCTGTTGTAAAGCTTTATATGTTGTGCTGCCGGGAGTTGATCCAATGCCCACTGAATTTGCGTAGGAATAGCTCCATCAGGCACACGGCAATTTGTCGTATTCTTCCACAGATCGCACATCAGGCAACGGAATGGGCACTCCCGATTGGTCAGGAATAGAGTTGCGACATCTTCCACTTGACCGTTTGATGTTCTCTCTTTTTCTAAAAAATAGGTATAAGGCCGTTTGGGATTGACATGATTTTTTGCGGGGCGTTGAGCTATGATCCAATGGTCATCGATCTGAAAAGATGAAACCTCATTCATATAGTTCATGGAATGCCCGGCGGTAATCAGTTTGTTCTGTTGGGAACAAATTTGCAAACATGCCTCTTGATGTTACACCATGCTGAAACCGCCGTTTTGGAAAAACAGGCATATCCAGACCGGTAATCACTTTCACACCTTTTGATACAATCTCTCCTTTAAGTTGATACAACTTTTCATGGCTCCACTTTGTGAGTGCAATAAACGGTATTGCCTCTGCGACTTCGATTACATTTGGAAGTGTGTAGGGGCTGAATCCATCGAAACCAAACAAGCTTGTCGTGGCGTATGTCCGGGTATATGCCCTGCTCAGTCCGCCGGAATAAGTCAACGAATGCTTGATTGAATCAACACCCCACCCTTCCTGGTAAAGCATCATATTATTCAAAACACTACGGACGGTTAGTTCGGGATTTTCCTCAATAGGGTAATCCTTCAAATTTTCATCGCCGCCATCACCATCAATCAAATATCGCCATTCCGGGTAGCGTTCCCGTATACCCCGGCACAAAGCCATATTCATAGCCGCAGCCTGAATATCAAGTGGTTTGTAATCTTCCACAACGCGGATGGTCTCCTGCCAGTTTATTGTGTCATGAGAAACGTCCACCGGCTCCAGAAAAAGTGAAAGACCAAGAGCATCTAAAAAATGCCGTGCTTGTGCTAAATCCTCACCGCCACCATCAATTGCAAGCGAAAACGCTTTGAGCCGCGCCGGATTTTGTCCAAGTTCCAGTAGTGCGTGATAAACTAACAAAAATACGGATCCACTGTCAATGCCACCCGAAAAACAAACACCAAGAGGATCCGTGGAATCCTTACCCTGAAGCCATTTGATGATCTCCTGGTACACCGCCTGTATATAGACTGAACCGATATGATCAACGTCCGGATCAAGGGTATTCCGATCCGGAGTAAAAAACCGATGGTGTGTAGGAATAGGATCCGGACAACCCACAAGTTCTATTTCGGTCACATAGTGTGCCGGCGCCATGCGTGTATAACTGGGATGGAATTGGTCATGCAGCCCTTCGCTCTTTAAGAAATCGAAAATAGAATCGATACGATCTGCCGCTACAAGGCAGGGGCCATCTTCACGTTTGGCAATAAAATAGCGAAGAGGTCTACCAATGGAGCGAGCCAGTCGCACAGTCTTACCGTTCATCGCGATTAGAGCGAATTGCCCATCAATAGTTCGCACCTTTTTTGTATTACCACTTGCCAGTAATTCCCTGGCTTCTTCAATCGACATATTATAAATAACGTTTTTAGAAGTATCAGTTAAATCCACAACGCGCTGTATAGGCTGAGTGTTTTGCATAGTGTTATTACCTTTTCATTTTATGATTGGTTTGATACGAAATGCTGAAATTATTTACTTTTAAAATACGTAGAAAAGTCAAAATCGACTTATATAAATAATCGGGCGCCCCTTGATTATCTCTATCAAATTCACAGGACCTACGCGATTGCCATTGGCATCAAACCGGATTGAGCCGGTAACTCCCTGCGGGTAGTCAATATTAGCGAGAGTATCCCTGATTTTTTCTTTGTCAAATCCGCTTTTTCTAATGGCTTCTAATATAAGGTGCATTCCATCATAGGCATACGCTGCAACCGCAGTTGGCGGATAACCGTAGATATTTTGAAAATCCTTCTGAAAACTTTTACCTTTTGATGTATAACGAAAACCTGGAGCAATAAAAACCGCTTGCTCCAATTCCATCCCTGCTAAATTTAGCAACTCATTGTCAGCCAACAGAGACAAGGAACCGAAGAGATCCTGTTTCATCCCACGAGCCCGCATCTGCTGAACAAACTTCGCTGTTGGTTTCGATGGCCCGAAGAGCACGACAGCGTCTACACGCGTTTGTTCTATTTTGTTAAGTATACTTTGAAAATCATTGCTGGCCGTTTCATAGGAGAACGGTAGAGGAGCCTGATAACCTTCCGACTCTACTATCTGGGAAAAGGAGGTCGCTGCCATCCGGGCGTCATACACCTTCCCTGCAACTGTTGCCACCTGCTTCAGTTGCCTCACTTCGAAGATTTCTTTCATTAAAGCCCTTGCTTGCTGCCGGTCATCCGGCACACACCGAAAAAACCACGGTATATTGATCTGAGTCAGGGTCGGATCGGTTGCCCAGGATGAAACCAATACAATTCGCCCTTTAGTCGCGATTTGCTCCGCAAGGTGAGCGCTTCGTCCATCTAACGAGCCTAAAATTGCCCACACGCTATCTTCAAAGACCAATTTCACAATCTCCTTTGAACCCGATCCCCAGAGTCCAGCAATTGAACGTACAATTAACTCAAACCTGTGTCCACCATACCCTCCGTTTGCATTTTCTTCGGCAATAGCCATCTCAGTACCGTGCTTCGCCGCTAACCATTTATCGGATTCGGGAATCAATAGTCCCACTTTCACAATTTCAATATGCCCGGTTTTCTGCAATTGAATTTTCCGGGCGGATACGATGGGAGGTTTCCCCCATATGGACCCAGCCATCAAACAACCTACTAAACAAAATAATCTGAGCAGTTTCATCGATCTAATTTAATTCTATTAAACTGGCAACGGATAGTCGTATGAATCAATCGCACCTGTCATGGTGATTGTTCAAATATTCAAAGTAGTCCATATCATTGTTTGTAACCCCCGGCTTACGCTTTCATCTTCGCTTCATCTTCGGTGGACAATCCGACTTCGACAAGTGCGCTTTGTGTCTCCCATGCCTGTCGGCCTTTGGAAGAATCTATTCAACTAAAATTTTTCAGGAAACCCGAAAATAGTTGTGATTAGATTAGCAGTTCTGTAACTTAATTAGTTGATGCTTAATATTGGTACTTTTTTCTTGATGAAGTACAGGGGCCCAGAGTGAAACCGACTAAACACAATCTGATAAACAGGTTTATTTACTTTGTCCCTAATGCTGTATGAATGATTGCACCCTTTGATATATAGATACGCTACTTGATATACTGTTGAGTGGAAACAATCCACTTCGAATATTCATGACACAGAAAGTCTAAATCTTATAGGAGATAAAGGAATGTCGAAAAACAACAAATACAGAATTCAAAACATATATAATTGGAAACTACTGTTTGTCATCATCGCGTTACTAATGCTTAATGTTTCCTGTTCTAAAGAAATAAACGAAAATACCCTGGAACGAAGAGGGGTTCAAAAATACGAGCCAGACTCAAACAAACCATATACAGGTAAAGTCGTTGACTTTCACGTAAATGGCCAGAAAAGTATTAGCGGGACATACAAAAAAGGAATGCGTAATGGATCATGGACTCAGTGGTATGATAACGGGCAGAAAAAGATGGTGGGAACCTACAAGTATGGAGAAAAAGTACGGAAATGGACGAGATGGTATGACAACGGGCAAAAAATGGAGGAATTGGTATATGAGAACGGGGACCCGAGAATCCTAAATAGTTGGAGTAAGGATGGGAAGGTGATGGTCAAGAACGGAAATGGAGAGTATGTCTCGTGGGCAGATGATACAGTTCTGGAGGGTTTTTCATCGTTGGGAATCGAAAGTATAAAATGGGTCGGAAAGGTTATAGACAGAAAGTTTAACGGACTTTTTACTGAATATGATAAAAATGGAAATGTGCGGTTTCAGGCAACGTATAAAGATGGCAGCATGAATGGATTAACCAGGTCATGGCATGAAAACGGACAGCTGGCCCACGAGGGACATATTGAAAATAACCAGCCGACGGGACTGTCCACTTTTTGGTATGATAATGGAGTGAAAAGTACTGAATTCCATTATAAAAATGGTAAGATACACGGAAAAATTATTTCTTGGTATAAGAACGGATCAAAGAGTTTTGAAGCATATTATGAAGATGGTAAAATTAATGGACCAAGTATCTCCTGGTATGAGAACGGCTTGAAAAAAGTGGAGAGATCTTACAAGAATGAGCAAGGAGATGGATTGTGGACTGAATGGTACAACAATGGACAGAAGAAATTTGAGAAAAAATTGGCCGAAGGCACAAAAGTGGGTACGTGGACTTACTGGAATAAAGACGGCGAAATTGAGAAAGAGGAACTCTACAGCGATGGTAAACTAATGGAGACCATCCATCCCTAATGAGACCGTTTGTTCGGTTATGCCTATTGCCCTAATGGAGAGGGGAAAAAGTAGAATTTACCCTGGCGAACTTCAGCCAGCCAAATAGGTCCAACATCATTGTTGGTTACATCAAACGTAATCTCCCCGGTGACACCCTGAAATGTTTTTACAGCGGTGAGAGCGTCTCGGATGCGAACGCGGTTTAAACCTGCGTCCCGGATGGCTTGAATTAGCAAAGTCATTCCATCGTAAGCATGAGCTGCAAAAGCATCCGGTTCCTCGTCAAATCTTTGATAATAGTGTTTGTTAAACGACAATAATTTGGGGTCACTGAGCGTTGGATTGTAAGGACAGGTCGCCACCACCCCTTCAGCCGTTTCTCCGGATATCCGGAGAAATTCCTGAGATATTAATCGATCAGAGCCAAAGATAGCTTGTTTCATTCCCAGTGTACGCATCTGTTTCACAATGAGTCCTGCTTCCTCAGCGTTCCCCCAGATAACAACTGCTTGTGAAGATGCTTCGCGGATGCGTTCAAGTTGTGCAGTAAAATCTGTATCCCCGGTGGCATAGCGTAATTCAAATAATATAGGATGTCCCAACCGCCGCGCCGCATCTCTGAATTCTGCAATCCCGGTACGCCCATAACGGTTATTATCTCGCAACACAGTCACCCGTGTATACCCCTTCAGTTTAAAGATATAAAGAGCCAGAGCATAACCGTTCTGCCTGTCATCGGCAATACAACGTATAATCCAGGGAATACGTGTTTCAGTCAGTGTGGGATCCGTACTCCCCGTATTGACCATCGGCATCTCCACCTTTAATGCTGCTCGTAGTGAAATATGAGTATTTGCACCATCAATCGAACCTAGAACAGCCCAAACATTCTCATCAGACAGTTTCACTAATTCATTGGCGGCGGCTCCCCAAAGCCCCGTATCATTACGTTCTACTAACACGAAAGGGAGACCGTTATACCCGTCTTTTGCATTTGCCTCTTCTATTGCCAAAGTTGCACCTTGAAGCATTTGCTGACCCAGCGGTACTTCCGCCGAACCTTTTAACGGCCCAAGGAACCCTATTTTTACCGATTTGAGATTTGAAGGAGAAGGTTTTTCTATCCCCGTTCCCAGAAAGGATTGTGGTTCAGTAAAAAAATACTTGTAGGGTAACTGAAACTGACGATAGGGAAGCAGTTCTTTGGGAGTGTTGCCATATGACGAGTCCTTGCTCTGTCCGAGTAAATTTAAGCCCGGAAACCAGAGAATTAAGAAAACCACTGTTAATATGGAGCGCCACGCCTTTATCATGCCTCCGTGGACAGGTTCTTTACTGCTCCCCGATATTGTAAGGATCCGGGGAACGTCCCTCCCGGAATTCCATTCATACGCACCTTTACACGTTGGGTGTTCTGACTGTTGAATAAAACGAACCGAACGAAATCTCATGGGAGTCTTATAATGAATCCTTTGGACTTAACGGGCAAACAGCAATGGCTTCAATCTCAACCAACAAATCCTCACGGCAAAGACGCACCTGGATTCCTGTACTGGCAGGTAAAGGATCAAGCTCCAACCACTGAAAAAAGCTCGTACGTACTTCATTAAAGTCTCGATAGTCCCGTTCGATATCTCTCATATAACATGTGGTTCTTACTATATCGTGCCAGGTCATCGACTCGGCACTTAACAGTGATGTGATGTTGCTGTAAGTCCTCCAGCATTGCGCCCGAAAATCTCCTATATGAACACTATCGCCCATATCATCCACACTCGCCGTGCCAGAAATGAGCAGGATTGTGAAACCGTTAATTTCAAGACGTAAAGCCCGGGAAAAGGATGAAGGTCTGGGAAAGTAATCATAAGCCTCATTCAGTTCGTCAGAGGCATGAACGGCATGTTTCTGAAGAGGAGGTCGCTCGAGATGGATCTGAGGGTAAACATACGACTGAATTTTGTCTTCTTCCGATAATATACCCAGTTTTATCATCTCTTCACGTTCACCGTTGGAGAGTTTTGTAATATCAATTAACAATTTTTCTTGTTTAGAAATATCATTAGTCATCTTTTTTTTTCCTCATAGTTAATTATTTATGTTCAGGGAGACTGGATTGTTGATTCCCGCTGATCCACACCACGACTAACACCTTTGGCTGTGGCAACCCAAAGCGTATCGCCTTGAAAATCTATGCCTAATACAAAATTGTGAGCAATCGTTGTGGAATATGCCGACTTTTCTACAACAGTCGCGCCTTCAGAAATCAAAATCTCTCCTCCGCTATTATTGGGGATTTTATGATATGTTACCCACGTTTTTCCATTGAAGCTGTTCAACCCCTTATCTGTACAGATCCATACTACAGAACCACGTGCTTTTACAAAGTTAATAAAATTACTGGCTAAGCCGCTGTCATGATCGAAATATCCCCACCACCGAGAACCATTGTAGCGATTCAATCCGAAATAAGTCCCTACCCAAAGAATGCCGTTCTCGTAGGATACGCTCGCTGTCACATCGTGAACCAGTCCATCATCGGGGAAAAGGTCAATTTCCATCTCTTTATCCGGGTCACGATAATCCCGCCATCGTTCAGTTCTGGTATTAAATTCGACGACTCCCCCACCCCATACGGCAATATAAACCATACTGTCTTTAGCCGAAACGCTATATGCCCAGGGCTCGTGCATGGGAGCATTCTCTACGTTGAAGATAGTCCATTGACCGGTATTCGTATTCAAGCGGCTGACACCGCTTGCCGTGGCCGCCCACACGTCGTTCCCATCACAGGCAACCCCGTAGACCACATCATTAATCAGTCCGCTGTTGAACTGATCGAATTTATCAAATCTACCGGCAGACCACCGATTTAATCCACCCATTGTAGCTATCCATACGTCACCTGTAATTGGGCTCACGTCAATAGAAAGTACTGTAGGATGTGCCAGTCCATCGGCAACCGTGTATGTATACCAACGCCCTTTTTCATAGAGAGCAAGCCCGTTATCTGTGCCAACCCATACGCGGTCGCCGTCTACTCGTACACAATGGGCTTTGTCAGAAGGCAAACCGTCCCGCGTAGTGAATGTGCGCCAATGATTGTATATAGGCATAGAAGTCGTTTGATTTGTATCTGCTGCCTTTTTGTCATTTTCTTCAATTGGATAAGATTTATCCGATATTTTCTGATCCATCTCTGAATATTCTTGTGAGATTAAGGGTTTTTTATCCCAATTTATCCAAAAGAGAGAACCTGCCAGCAGGCAGATAGCCACAAGAGCAGATTTCAAGGAGAATTTTGGAACGGATTTATTCATAAATTACTCTTCTTTCCATGAAGGTTCGGCTTCCAGAGATATTAGATACTCAACCATATCGTTAAGTTGCAGCTTAGTTAGATCATTGGCAATACCATGTTTGTCTTCAGGATTAAATTTTGTCCAAATCTCTTCCAATGTGGCGGCACGTCCATCGTGAAGATAAGGCGCCGATTCGTAAATATTGCTTAATTTGGGTGAATCGAATACAACGGGACTATCCGTTGCAGCAAGCGTCCCAACATCCGATTTTTGTCGATTAGTGAAATACGGTGGTGGATGGCAAGTATTGCAGCGATCCTTTGACGGAATAGATCTTCCATCGTTTGTCTGGGTTCTTTCGAATATAGCCTTGCCTCGAAGCTGGGCTGGAGTCAATTCACCGGAAGCGTTTCTATAACGATTGGGCGGATGAGATAAATCGCGCTTGATAAAAGCCACCAGTGCATCCAAATCTTCTGATGAATAGGATTCTGTGCGTGTCAGAAATTTTGAAAACCGCATCCCGCATTGCATATAAATACTTACATTTTTTCCATTCCATTTAAATGGTGAAGTGCCACTTAAATCGCGAAGCGTCTGGACATTTGCCAGATTGCGTCCCGTACCGGTCAAATCATAAGTCAAGCCGTCTTCATGTCCATCGGGATGGCATGTGCTGCAACTGAATTGCCCTTGGAAAGTATTTTCGGCGCTGTTGAATAACCGTCGTCCGCGGCGTACCATGCTCTCTTCGCCGGGTCCGCCAAGGTCTATAGTTTCCACTATCTCCATAATTTCAGTATCTATAACGGCGATTCTATCTGCAAGCCTCTCTGCCACATAGAGGCGTTTTCCATCTGTTGAAACCGCGAGACCTTTAGGATTTGGGCCTGTAGGAATACGTTTGATCACATAACGGCTGCTTAAATCCAGATCATTCGCATAGGTAGCAAGGTTTGCCGGTGTTGCTTCAGAAAAAAGTGTACGCACGGCTTCTACATCAAATACTGTCACATAGTCGGCGCCCGCTTGGGTGACAAAAGCCAATTTACCATCTGGAGTAATGACTATGTCATACGGATCGGCAAAGGACATATTCGGTTCATCCAGTAGAAACTGAGCTGCTTTCCCTTCTTTATTCTGTTCGATAACGCCTACTCCATAGGTCATCATCCAACCCCGTTCTATCTGAGTGGCCGGAATAAGATTCTTCGGACGCGCCAACGTTACAAATGCCAGGTCTCCCGTTGGTGTAAATACTACATTTTCCAATAAGTGAGCCGAAGAAAGATTTTTACGCTGTACAACCTGCTGGGAAATGGCGTCTATTACAGTGACCTCTGAGACCGGTGATGTGCGGAAAGGTGCCGGATTAGAAAGCAAATTGGTTACATAAACCGTTTTACCGTCAGGCGAAAATTGGACAGAACAAGGATTACGACCTGCCGCCAACCGTTTGATTTCATGACCGCTCTCAAGATTGAGTATAGAAATGTCATTAGAATAACTATTTGCTACGTAGAGAAAAATACCTTTCGGTCCTAAAGAAAGCCCCGAAGGCCCACTCCCTACGTTCAGAGTGTCTATTATGCGCTGGTCTGACAAATGAATAACTGATACTGTATTTGACCATTGATTGCTGACATAGCCGATTTCTCCATTCCGGCTGAGGACGACACTGTGGGGACGTTCACCTACTCCAATCTTCGATATGACTTTACGTTCAGCAGTCGCTACTACCAAAAGAGCATTCCCTTCCTGGGCAATTACATAAAGCTGGCGTCCATCTGGTGAAACAGCAATGTTCAATGGAGAAAGATAATGCTTTTTTAAAAAACGCCCTGCAAAACCACTTCGTTGAGTATTGACATGACACGGGATGCAGTCCACCGGATGCGGCTGACCACCGGTAATGTAGTAAACATGCTTGCTGGACCAACGATGCCCAACACCCAACACAACAAGAAATATTATCAGTGACAAGGTGCCGGCTATAATAAACAATCGTTTACGATTTTTCATCTTAAAATAGCCACAGATTAACGCGGATTTTTCCTAATGTTATCATAAATAAATCTCTTAAACTGTGGTTTTTCTCTGAAGTTTAACAGCAAACCGACCTCTTTATTCGTTGCCCTCAAATAGTTAATCAGTTGAGCTTCGTGTGCGGGGATAATGTTCGCAATTGCTTTTATTTCTACTATCACTTTTTCGTTTACAATCAGGTCTGCTCTGAATTCTCCAATAACACCACCCCTAAAGTGGACTAAAATTTCTTTTTGTCTTTCCACATATAATCCATATCCTTTTAATACAATGGTTAAAGCCTGTTTGTAAACTGACTCAAGGAATCCATAACCAAGTTCATTATATACTTCATAAAAACATTTGATTATTTTTTCTGTAATCTCTTTGTATTTAAATCTATTTGTTTTCATCTGTGTAAATCTGTGGCTAAATAACTATTCTCGACTTTCATAAATCATGGGTTTCCTTCAACAAAATGTTGAGATAATGGTGCTAACAAAGATACCGGTGGTTTGTTAATTGCCAATGGTACTTGATTTTCCGCTGTCAATCCTCGAGCTTCATGACAACCGACACAACCCCGGCGTTCATTAGGGCGTACCCATATCCACGATGAGGGGCCTCTCACGACCTGTCCATTCTCACTAACGGTTCGAAACCGTACAGGAGTATCAGCAGTAATCTCAATATAGAAAGAACCATCTTCTTCAATTGGAACCTCTCCCCAAACTTCATTAAGTCCAAACACTTGTATTTTCTTGCTTTTTGTCAATGATGGTACGTTGCCGGTCGTTGGCAAATCAGATAAATCGGAATTCAGACACAGAAGCCATCCTGTTGTTTTCTGCTCATTTACAATACTTGGAAGCTTCTTGGGTCGGGCACGTTCAGCTACCATCACCGGCTCCAGAGCATGAAAATCCGAATCGCTGTAAATAAGACGTCCGAAACGCTTTTCTATTGGGTCAAATTCTAACAGAGCATAACTGTCAACACCGGGCTGACGATAGGAGACTATAAAATTTCCTGAAGGGAGAGGAAAGACAGAACGAAAGTTCTCTTTAAACTCTGAAGTAAGAACCTTCCTTGAATTAAGCGGTCTGCCCTGAGAAATAGAAACAATGTTTCCTCCGGACGAATAATTTTTGTCAGACTCAACGAATACCACTCGCCCATTATCGGTTTCCCAGCTGCGACTAATCGGCCAATCATCCTCCCGGTTTTTGTAAAACAATTCAGCCTTAGTACCGTCAGGCCGTAAGACTATCAACGTCACTGCGCCCGGGGAAGGATATAACTGCCGGCTAATCATAAGTATGCGGCCATCCTGTAATACGGTGGAAGCAAAATTTGAGTGAGGATGGAAAGTAATACGTTTTACTTCAGTCCCATTGAGGGTGCTGGTGTAAAGAGTATGATTGACTCCCAATGAGGTGTCGGTTTCCAACCGGCTAAAAACAATCCGATCATCGGGAAGATAAACAGGGTCGGTACAATTCTCAAGATTCGACGTGACCTGTCTTGCTTGTAAATTTCCCAACCCCATCTCCCATATCTGCCAAGGTTCACCCTTCTTGCGCTGACCAGAAAAAAGTAGACGTTTAGCGTCATAGGAAATTTCCGGGGCACGTGCGGAATAAAACTCCCCTGTAAGCACTGTTAAAGTTTCTGCGGGTTTCTCCGGATTCACAGCCACAATACGTGCTTGAGGAGGATAACGCCAATTCCCTCCGGTTCGATAATCCATTCCAGTCACATCAGCAGGGACCTGGCTAAAAATAAGCATACCCTTCATAGACTCTTCTTCCGGGCTTACCAGGAAAATACCGGCTAATCCAATAATCAACACAATGACAACACTAATAATGATTGACCTTCTACCGCGCATGCTATTTTGTATCCAAAGGTTCTGTTATAGTGAGAATTTGTCCCCCCTGGATATTTTCCAACACCTGTACTTTACCCGAGGGCCATTTAACCTCAATTCGATCAGCAATAGTATTTTCCCCCAAGCCAAAGTGCAACCTTGGATCGTTTTGGGAAAGGTAGCCGCCTGAACTCTTTTTCTGTGCTACCTGTTCTTTGCCGCCTACGCTTACTTTTACCTGTGCTCCAATGCCATCCCGATTACTCATTTGACCAACAAGTTTTACAAGCAACCAATTATTTTGATTTCCGCCCTCATTGCGCAATAACACACCTCGGTCATTTAGATTTACAATGAACACATCTATATCTCCATCGTTGTCGTAATCGCCAAAGCAAGCCCCACGTCCTACCAGTTCTTTCTGGAAATAGCTCCCCCGCTGCACGGATACATCTTTGAATTTTCCATTACCAATGTTTTCAAACAACTGATCTTCCTGACCGTAAAGATGTTGAATCTCTCCATTAACCATGAATATATCCAAATCACTATCGTTGTCATAATCAAAGAAAGCGGCTGCCCATCCCACGTGTTGACCACTTGCCACAGCAATGCCGGCAGGGTAGGACATATCTTTAAAAAGACCGCTACCCTGGTTTTGATATAATGAAGAATAGGAATCATCCGAAACAAAAATGTCTATTAAACCATCGCCATCATAATCGGCAAAGTCCACTGCCATACTTGTTGTTGCTTCTCCTATTTGGTTAAAAGCCACTCCTGCCATTACCCCAACATCCCGGAATTTTTGGCCATCATCGTTATGATACAAATAGTTTACCATATGATCATTAGCCACATAAATATCAACATAGCCATCGCCATCATAATCAGCCGCGCTAACACCCATTGCTCTTCCTGCAGGGTTAAATATTCCCATACTTTCTGTCACATCCTCAAACGTACCGTCCCCCCGGTTGTGGTACAATATATCTGCCTGACCCGAATAAGACAATGGACCGGGAAAACCATCCGGAGTATAAAAATATTTATATTCGGGGTCGAACTGAACGTAGTTGCCCACGAAAAGATCTAATAATCCATCATTATCATAATCCAGCCACAGAGCTCCTGCACTACACTCGTTTCCTCCCACTCCGGCACGATCGGTCACATTTGAGAAGTTTCCATCACCATTATTATGATAAAGAACATTAGAACCATAATTGCTGACATAGATGTCAGGATAGCCATCATTGTCATAATCGCCGACTGTCATACCCAGTCCAAACCCCTGATCTCCCACTCCGGCACGATCGGTCACATCTTCGAAAGTACCATCTCTGAGGTTTCGATAAAGACGATTCTGAGGCGTCCCCCTTGGTTTTTGACCTTCGCTTACCCCTTCAACAAAAGTCCCACTGCTTACATAAAGGTCAAGATAACCGTCCTGATCATAGTCCAAGAAGACAGCTCCCCCGCCAACAGATTCTATCAGATTGCTTAAGTTGCCGTCTCCAAAGGAATGTAAAAAATTGATCCCTGCCTGGCGAGTTATTTCCCTAAAGGTTACTTTTCCATCAGAAGGACGAGAATCTTCAGGTAAAGATGATGCTGATTCAGGCTTCTTACCGGAACGGCATTCTAAACTGATTAAACTGATTGTCGATGAAAAGATAACGCCTGCAATAATCATAAAAATGTTTGTCCGGCGTGAATATCTCTTTACTGACTGAATCACAAAGATACCCCTCTCTTACGAAAAACATTATGTGTTTTTAGCATACAATTAAAATATGTGTGTGTAGATTCTATTGACATTTAAATCTTTTCTCTAATTTTTATTAGAAAACCATCTAATTTCTCATATAAACTGTCTATTTGCGGTGCGAAATTTATCTCATTCATCTTTGATAAATCCCGAATAAAATTATCAAAAAGAATTTGATGTTTCGAAGAGTCTGATAAACTAAATGAAAGTCCCTTTTTCGTATCTCCCTCGCCCAATACACCCTGCACAGGTAATTCCGGATGCAAATACTTCCCTGCTGTTTTGAATAGAGTTAAAGCACTCTTTGGGTTTCCTCTTTTCCATGCAACATAACCATTCAAAAAATATGCTTCCACACTTTTGTAGTTTGAGCCAATTACCGCATTAAAATAGCGCTTGGCTTCTAATAAGTCCCCTCGAAGAAGAGCGACGTAACCCAGGCGAAGCGTTGAGCCGGTTTCTTCCTTATTGATTTCGTGTGCACGCAAGTATTCGGTTTCGGCTGCATCGATATTAAAGACTTTTTCATTTTCGAAGCTGATATAAAGATCACCCAACTGGAAATGTGCCCGGGCGCTGTATGGATTGATCTCAATTAAACATTCCCAAGTTTTTTCTGCGTTTTCAACTTCACCTAATTCCAGATATACATTTCCCAGGTAGTACAAAGCGTCTTCATGCATCTCATTGAATTCAAGTGCTTTGCCGTATGCTTTGGCTGCGTTTGCCATTTTCCCTGAAAGACGATATTGTGTCGCTTGACGGTAAAATTGCCAAAATTGTTGGATTTTCTCCTTTTCATCAGTTGTCTTTTCACTGATGGAAATTTCGGGACTTATCTTGGAAGAACAATTTTTCAAAAGTGTGATTCCAGCAAAAAGGGTCATAAGAATAGCTATAAATATGATGAGTGTTCGTTTCATGATAATACTTATTTCAGATAGTCCTGAAAATACAGAATTGCTATTTTCCAGGAGATTGTAAGCTATCGAATACCTTCTCCTTGTACCACGGTGAAATAATGGTCAACGTCAAGATTGCGAAAAACCTCCGTATGATTGTCTGGCCAGCGTATTTCCAGTAGATCTACCCGCTCTTGTTTCCCAAGGCCGAAATGCATTCGGGGATCATTGAATGAAAGGTAACTGGTACCATATTGATTAATTGCCACCTGCTTGCTTTTCCCCGTTTCAATGGACACCTTTGCACCCAGAGCAGAAGCAGGGCCATTCTTGCCAATCAGAGTCAACCCCAGCCAGTGATTCAGATTGCCGCCATCATTGCGAAGAAATGTTGCCGTAGCACGCAGATCCACATGAGAAACAATAATATCCAAATCTCCATCGTTGTCAAAATCCCAGACGGCTGCTCCACGTCCGGAGCGTTTTTGTCTGAAATATGCGCTTTTTTTGGGTCCCACATTCCGAAAATGACCTTTGCCGTCATTTTCCGCCAACAGAGGGTATTGTTCGATAAGCTCTTCCGCTGCCCCATTCGCAGAGAAAATATCCAAATCCCCATCGTTGTCAAAATCAAAAAGGGCGGCTGCCCAGGCACCTTTCCCTGCAAATAAGCCGGCAACACCGCTTTTTTCGGTAATGTCTTCAAACACGCCTGTCCCGAGATTGCGATAAAGGGATCCGTGGCGCAGATCGGTAACTAACAAATCAATCAAACCATCCCCGTCAACATCACCAATTGAACCATGCATAGAACCGGTCGTTAGCCCCTGGTCGTTTACTGCAACCCCACTCGTCTGTGCTACCTCTTGAAATGTACCGTTGCCTTCGTTGCGAAATAGAAAATTCATTTGATGGTCGTTACCCTGGAAAAGGTCCAAATCTCCATCATCATCATAGTCCAACACGGTCAATCCCATACATTTCGATTCAGGAAAATATAAACCTATATCCTTTGTGACATCGGTAAAACTCCCATCATTATCTTGCCGGTAAAGCATGGATGCCTGACCGTGATATTCGGAGGGATGTGGCATCATATCCGGCATAGTTGGTGAAACGTAGCTGGGGTCGAATGCGAGGAAGTTTCCCACCATCATATCTATAGCTCCATCAAGATTGTAATCCCAGAAGGCTACCCCGACGCTCCATTTAGTGAACCCGTTCAATAATTCCGGTCCCTGCAGGCCCAGGGAGTCAGTCACATCTGTGAAAGTTCCATCGCTATTGTTAAGGTAAAATACATTCGGACCATAGTTTAAAAGATAAATATCCACATCTCCATCGTTATCGTAGTCCAAAACTCCAGCCGCCATACTCCAGTGATGGTCGTCAACTCCGGCTTCTTTGGTAACATCCGTAAACGTACCGTCTCCATTATTTCGATATAGTTGATTTGGAGTGTCTTTAAACACAATTCCATTTGGATCGCTAATACCGTCAAGGTAAGTCCCATTAAGCATATATAAGTCCAAATCACCATCCCCGTCGTAGTCGAAAACAGACACTCCGGAACCGCTGCTTTCCAGAATATTTCCGTATGTGTAATCCCCAAATGTATATCGGAAGTCAATTCCTGCTTCCTCGGTGATGTCTGTAAATGTGACGTCCGGTACCTGTGCCCATGTGATATCGGGGATCACAATAAAAACAGTGATAAAGATTAGTAAAACAATGTTTTTTGTGAACTTAATAATGGCGTTGAATCGTTTATGAAATTTTCCCGACATTATACTATGCACTCTAAAAAATGCCGAAAAGGAAAGAAACACACCAAATAATAGGAATTAAACCTGGATTCCCTGGAACGGTTTGTTGAATATTTTCTATGATGATTACATTCAATTTCAAAGGACACTTTCTCCTTCCACAATATATATTTTTTGATTACCTGGTATATCAAACAAAACCTGTCGTATTCCGCTGGGCCATATTATCTCAAGGGTGTCAACTTTCGAATCAGCACCAAGACCAAAATGCTCGATTAGACTGTTCTGGGATAGGTAGGAGCTTTGCGTCCCGATCTGGCGGACCTGCACGCTGTTGCCCGAAACTAAACGTAGTTTTGCCCCGATAGCCTGCTGATTACTCTGTGTCCCTTTCAGGTTGACCTGCAACCACCGGTTTTGGTTACCACCCTCATTTCTCAGTAGTAATCCCGGGCCATCATTGTTAACAACGAAAATGTCAATATCACCATCGTTATCATAATCTCCGAAGGCAGCACCCCTGCCTACATATTCTGACTTGAGTACTTCACCACTTGCGGAAGAAACATCGTAGAACCCATCTTTAGTTCCCCGATTCCAAAAAAGCTGGTCCGGCATAGGAATTAAAAGCCACGGTTTCTGCTTTTGCTGAAAGGTACTTCCGTTCACGACGAACAGATCCAATCTGCCGTCATTGTCATAATCAAAGAAAGAAGTACCCCATCCTATATAATCTAGAGCAATCTGTCCCAATCCATAACGATCTGCTTCGTCCATAAACCTGGTCGTGTTTGAAGAAGATATCTCAAGAGAAGAAAGCTGGGATCGTAAGTTGCTGTAAAGAGCATTTTCCTGGGCAATCCAATGCGTAATAAACATATCCATATCTTCGTCTCCGTCCCAATCTCCCACAGCGATTCCCATTGCTCCGCGGTAGTCTGCGACCCAAGCTGCATGGCTTATTTCTTCAAACGTTTCATTTCCTAAATTTCTAAAAAGAACATTATCGGAAACATCATTTGCAACATAGAGATCAGGCCAGCCATCATCATCAAAATCACACCAAATAGCTGATAAACTACGCCCTTTTACATCATCAACCCCGGCACTATCACTAATCTCTGAGAATGTTCCATCACCATTATTTCGATAGAGAAGATTACGTTCCGGCTTGAAAGCAGAAGGATTAATACTTGCGGGAACCTCAGCCTCGTACTGTAGAGTTACTTTCTGATTCCCCAGATAAGAATATTGTACATACCCACATACATATAGGTCGAGAAAACCATCCCGGTTAAAATCACCCCAGGAAGCTCCGGTCCAAAATCCTCGTTGTCCACCCAATCCTGTTGCATTGGTTCTATTGGTAAATGTGCCATCTCCATTGTTGAAGTAAAACACATTCTCTCCATAAGAGGAAATAAAAAGGTCCAACCAGCCATCGTTGTCATAGTCGCCCCAAGCCGGAGCCATCGCCCAGCCCCGAAAATCAACACCGGCTTGCACACTGACTTCCTCAAAAGTTCCATCCCCGTTATTATGATAGAGCACACTGTGTGCTTGGGCTTTATTAATTTCCTCATCTGTCAGGGATAGGGGGCCTGCTTCGTTGGCTATGAACAGATCCAACCAGCCATCATTATCGTAATCTCCCCAAGCAGCACCTGAACCCATATCTTCGGGAAGTTGAGTTGATCGCTTACCGGAAAAATGTCTGAAGGAAATCCCTGCTTCTTGAGTGGCGTCCACAAAAATGATCCTTGGGTAATCGTCCGGAAGAGTGCGGGTTAACTCAGTCGTCAGTCCTTCTATTTTTTCACCGGGTCTGTAGGGTGAATCCGGTCTGGAAATAAACCAAATTGTGATAGAAATCACCACAATAACAATGGAAATACCAATCGAGGTAGTAAAGATATAACGTCTTCGCCGGGAGAATCTTACTGGCACGTATTTACTATTTTCCTAAGGATACGACTTCTATTATCTTCTGGTCTTCAGAAATAACTGAAATCGGCGCTGTCACGCCTGAATCTTCGCCAAGAAGAAAGTTAAGTAGAAATTGATCAATTTTTCTGTAAAGCAGCTTTGCAGAAATATGTAATTCTGTTATTTGGTCATCAGTCATTTGAAACTGAAATTCATTTTGGGGATTAGATTGTTCTTCACCGGATAAAATATTACTTGGGCAGGAAAAAGTAAATTCAGCTTTATCAGAAAAACCGGGAAATAGAACCCGGCGATAACGAACACCTACCATTTCCCATAGATTGTGCCGGTCAATGAGATTCCCATATTGGTCAACTGATTCTGCTTTGAATATAAAAGATCCCGGTTGAATAAAATGCCTCTCATCCCTGAGGCCTGAAGTAAACACCTCGTTTCCATTTTGATCCTTTACAACTAATTCCACCCAGGCTTGAATAATGTCCATAGGGCCGGTAGGAAAATCATGACCTACTTTATTGTTAACAATAATTACCTGAATATTAACCTCCTGACCTGGTGTGATCTTTTCCGGCACAACCAACTCCAAAGGAACCGCCGGTCCCGGTTTCCACTTATCTTCAATTTCAGGAATTTCAATTTTACCCTGGAGCCATTTTTCTGTCAGAGCAATATGCTCACTTGCGCCGGGGAGGTTCAGAAGCTGAGGTATGAATTGATTGGCTCCCAAAAACCGATGGCTGCGATGCTTTTTATCATTGACATTTCGATTATAATCCAGCGGGTCTCCGCTCGACGGATCCCGGGAGTCTGTCAACGGCATATGACATTCACGGCATTCAATCGTTTTTGTCGGATCATCCGGATGGTTCCACTGGCTCTTGCGCCAGTTATCAAATTGGTTCTGAAGTTGAACCCATCCGACATTGTTAACCTCCTGATCAATGAACTGCTTATGGCAGGCTGCACAAAACTCCGGACTTTTAAAAAGGCGGTGTTGCAGACTTTCAACATGATATTCCGGATAAGCACGAATTAAAAAATCACTTAATAATTTTGCGGTCTTGCCTTCATGTAATTCAAACATATAGCGTTTTGGTTGGGTAATCGTATAACTGGCATTACCCTTGAGATCGGTTTTCTTTATTGCATGACAAACAATGCAAGAGACACCTTCTTGATAGCCAACAAGATTGGTCAAATCTTCCGTGAACATATTCTTCGTCCCTGAGAATAATGAGATCGGATCGTGACAGCCGCCGCAGTAACGAGTTGATTCCGGGCCGTTTTGTTCACCCATCACTTTCTGGACGGCCTGAAAAGCCGGGTCCATAGACGAGTAACGGTGAGCGCTGACTTCCCATTCTTTTGCGATTTCCTCATGACATCCTGATGAACCACAATTTTGTGACCCACCTAAAGAACGGGAATCGTAAGCCCCTCCTGAACTTGTTTGCGCTAAGCTCGGAGCAAAAGGACGGTCTTCTCCAAAGAGATAGCTGTAGTCGTCTGGAAATTCATTAACCAGCTTCACCGGTTCATAGGCATACACTAAAAGAGCGGATACGGCAAAGAGTGTTCCAACTATTAAAAGAGTGTAAAAAGCATTTTGCTTTTGTGCTGCCAGAACAGGTTCTATAATTTCTCCTCCGCGGTCTTTAAAATCCCGTACCACGATGACGATAAGGTGTGGGAGTAAAGAAGCAATCAGGACAAACGTTGTAATGATGTGAATCAGATCCCAACCGGGACCAATTTTTGTTTGAAAAGCAGCTTGAAATGTCAAAACCAGACCGGTAACAGATAATACAACCGTAGCAGCCATAGAAAAATGACCGGTTAGTTTAATGTGATGCATTTTCATAGAACGGTAAACCATCCAGTGGCGGATTTGATACCATGTATAAATAATAACAAAAATAAGGCCAATTGCCGTATGCAATAACACGATGACTTGATTTGAAAGACTAAAAGGGAGCAAATAAATAGAAAGGCCTGTTAACGTTTCGAATAACAAGAATGCCAAAACGGATAAAAGCAACCGGTGTTGCCACTCTTTTGCTCTATCAATTTGATTTGATTGGTTATTCATGATTTTATTTTGCACCTCTTTATAATCTCGATACTGTTAGAACCAGAAAATAACATCTATATATCTTCTTATAAAAATTACACTTTCGTCTAAGAAACTACAATAACAATCACTGGATTTATTACTCTTTTTATAGAGGAATATCGGCTCGTTTTTACTCAAGTTGTTTCTTCTAATTATCAGAATTTAATTTTATATACTTGAGTGGGGGCGTTATTTTTTGCTACTATTATTATCCTTTGCTTCTTTTTCCATGTAATAGAAACCATATCGCGAACCTGACCGGTTAGAGTCAACCCGCTATTTTGAATAGACAGGGGTGTGAAACTCTCCCCGCCAATACTTTTTAACAGTGTACCGTAACTGGCATCGTACCGTCCGAATTGAGGTTTTGCGCCATAGAAGTTTCCGGCCAGAAGCAGGTCTTTATAACCATCGTCATCAAAGTCTTTGGCCATGATTGCATAGACTGGCGAAAACTGTGCCTCAGCAGGAAGCGGATACTGCCGGAAGGTTCCATTACTTGTACCGTAGAAAACAGTCGTAGCAAAGGAATACGCTTTTCGGACTATTGCTTTCTTCAGCTGTTCTTGACTAAAAATATCCGTTATCTGTTTTCCGGCATAGTCATCATGTGTTGGGAATTTATCCTTTAGATAGGGCATTTGATTTACTATCTCGGGTCTCAGGAGCATGGGGTAGCTTTTGCCTTGCTTATAATAGCATATTATCTGCTCTGACAAGCCGTTGCCGTCAAAGTCTGAAATATAAATAGTTGCCGGTTCTGTTAGTGATGCTCGTATTTTCGAATTCTTACCGAGATTGCCGGCAACCAGATCAACGCGACCATCACCGTTAATATCATCAGCCAAAATACAGTTCCACCATCCGTTGGTTTTGCCCAAACCGACCTGATCAGTAACATCAATCAGTCGGGAATTATTATTCTGCATGATGGTCACAGGCATCCATTCACCAACAACAATTAAATCTAAATCCTTGTCATTATCATAATCGACCCATTCTGCATCTGTCACTAACCCGATGTTAGCCAAATCAGGGGCATATTGTTCGGTGACAATTGAATAATTCCCCAGTCCATCATTTTGCAGTAAATAACTAGTGGGCGTCATTCCATATCTCCAGGGGATGCTTCGACTCCCAACAAATAAATCCTGATCTCCGTCACCATCAAAATCTCCCGGTTTAACACAGGAACCGCTGGCATAAAACTTTGGCAATTTATTTTTCGAGAGAGAAAAGTCACCTCGTCCATTATTAATATACAAACGATCCATAAAAGCAGGTGCTTGCCTGGAATATTCATTCCCCCCGCTAACAACATAAAGATCTATATCTCCGTCTCCCTCTACATCGAAGAAAGATACACCAACATCTTCAGAAATACTATTTTGCTCAAATAATTTTTCATTTGTGTTTATAAAAACTCCCGATTCGTTTTGAACAAACAGCTTTCCAGGAGAGCCCTTTGCTCCCCCGATATAAAAATCTTCCAATCCATCTCCATTCACATCTCCCTTCGCGATTTTAGGGCCCTCGGTTGACAATTTATGCGGAATAAAGGGATTACGTTGAAAGTCTATGAATTCATTTTCCTTATGTGTATATCGTAATGGAAATTCATTTGTTATTTCACGAAAGACCAATGCAATATCCTCTATTCTTTTTTGAGGTGGTGGATAGCTCTCTTCTTGCCTAATCGTAATCATGGTGTCAACCAAGATATTTTCAAATTTACTTTGGGCTCCATCAGGCCAAAGAACAATCAATGAATCTACTTTTGTATTTTTTCCCAACCCGAAAGTAAGCGTATAATCTTGTGATGATTGGAATGTTCTCATGGGCATTTGTTCTAAAACAAATAATTGCTTGTTGGCACAATAAAGATTAATTCTGGCGCCGATACCATACGTGTTTAATCCCTCTCCAATTAATTTTACTTTCAGAAAGTGATTATCTGTTAGAGAATCCGCTTCATTACGATATACAAATGCAGATTGATTTATATTATTGATAATCAGGTCAGTATCACCATCTCCATCCAGGTCCCCGTAAGCAAGACTGTTGGAAAAACTGAGGTCATCCAGCCCCCATTCCTTTGTTTTGTTGGTAAATGTTAAATTTTTCTCATTCTGAAAAGTATAATTTGACAAAGGAGTTGAGGGCATTTGCTGTATCAACTCAGGAAAATTAATCCGTTCTCCACCAATCAGTTTGCGAATATTATCCTCACTCGCCAGGTAGTCTATATAATCTTGGTTAGTTACATCCCGGTAAATGCCGTTACACATAAACAAATCTTTAAATCCGTCATTATCCAGATCTACAATATCAACACCCCAGGTCCAATCAGTTTGCGCCACTCCTGCAAATAGTCCAATATCACTAAATGTAATTTGATCCGTTGACCCTACATACCCATTGTTTAACTGTAGAGCATTCTGTGGTACTTGGTAGTAATATCCCCAGTTTACTTTTTTTTCATTAAATGCATACGTTTCGAAGTTGAATGTCGTTTTTAGTCTATAATCATCCTCCGGTAACATATCAGTCGTAAATATATCCATGAATCCATCATTATTGATATCAGCGATATCTGAACCCATTGAAGCAAGGCTGGTATGCTGAAGCATATTCTCCAGGTTTTCCGTAAAGGTACCATCACGATTGTTGATATAAAGGTAGTCGCGCTCGAAGAAATCATTTGCCACGTAAATATCCGGCCAGCGGTCATTGTTGATATCGCTTACCGTTAAGCCCAGGCCAAACCCGATAACACTCCCGTATATGCCTGCCTCTTCACTCACATCCACAAATTTTCCACTATCATTTCGATAAAGATAATCCCCACCAAAGCTGTCTCGTTCGTTACGCAGGTTATTTTCCAGATTAAAAGTGCTCAGGGCTCGAAATGCATTATTAAGCACATATAAATCCAGGTCACCGTCTCTATCATAATCGAAGAAAGCCGCATGAATGGAAAAGCCTCGATTGTCAATTCCATAATCAGAAGCAGCTTCTTTAAATGTTGGAATTCCATCCTCTCCGATTCCCTGATTTATAAAAAGCTCATTTGCACGGTCATCTCCTTTGATATTACCAGAATTACACACATAAATATCTAATAGTCTATCACCATTAATATCGACCATGCTTACGCCGGTAGACCATTTATGAGTCCCACCTACCTTTGCTTGTTTTGTTATATTCTTAAACTGAAAATTACCTTCGTTAATAAATAATTTATTCGATTGCTGATTGGAAGTTAAATATACATCCGGAAGACCGTCATTGTTTACATCGCCTATTGCCACGCCACCACCATTGTAATAATTGCGGTACTTAAAAACATTGAATTTTGTTTCATCAATGAGATTGTTTTCAAATTCCAGCCGGGTGTAATCAGATGGGAGTAAGGTGAACATCTTATCGATTGGAATGGTGGAAGGTTGTTTGTTGCAAGAGACCAGCAGCAAAAGAGTCATTCCGCACCAACGGGAGATTAGTTTCAACATATTCATCGCAACCAAAAATATAACCCACAGTAAGGATTAGATTCGACTAAATAATGCAGGCGACCTCAAATATTAGAGGACGTTTATGCAAAGAGCAACTTTGTCTTATCAGGAAAATAATACAGATTTATTTGATTACAGAAAGATCTTTTCAGTAGGAAATCTATCGCTATATAGATTCTATTTCTGAATTAATTTATGGATAGATAGGCTATCGGCGAAACCAAATTGCATTAACAGTACAATTGCCGCCATAATAGCCGAATATTTAACATCATTCATTCTTTATCATCCCATTTGGTATCACTAAAAATAATGCTAATTAATCACCTTGAGAAGGTGGTATGTAAATATTTGTGAGATCCACATGTACTTTTTTCCCACCTTCTCAAGGTAGTTGAATGCGGACCTAAATAATAAAGTACATGTCATACTGAATCCGGCGTTAGGCGGAGAATCAGAATGACATCTAAAAAAAAGAGCGACTCCGAATTTACGGAGCCGCTCTTTTTTTTCTTAAACCTCACCCATAACGGGGGGTGTTGGTCACATACTAACCAAGAAATTAGTATTCCAAATTCAGGCCATATAATTAATAACCTGGATTCTGTACCAGATTTGGATTTGCATCCATCTGGGTTTGTGGAATAGGATAGATTTTTGTATGACCATCAGCGGCGTCGGCATCTACTTTAAGCGACCAAGTACCGAGAAACGTTCCCTGCCTGATTTGATCCTGGCGACGGAATCCTTCCCAAAGTAATTCATGACCACGCTCCTTATAAATATCGTCGGCTGTAGCTCCTGATAGAGCATCAAGACCGGCGCGAGCACGTACCTGGTTAACCTCAGTATCGCCGCTACTACCTGATCGAACTAATGCTTCTGCTTTCATGAGCAACACATGGGAGTAACGGAAAATGGGGTAATCTGTACCGGAAAACCAACCGCTCATATTTGGATCAATGGGCCACTTTAACATGCGGGGGCCATCCATTTCGGAAGCATCGATAAGAGGAAAGTCCACCTTGAAATTCAACGGGTTACCATTACGATCAAATGCCGAATCACCGATAGCGGCTCCAAACAATACATATTGCTGCCCTACCAATATTTGATCCAATCGGTCATCACCAGCTTCAAAACTGTTATAGAAGTCGGTTAGAACGGAAAATCCATTCCAGGGACTTGCGGGAAGTTGATTGTAATGCAGTGTTGCCATGTGGCGATTGAATGTGACTCCATCCAGAGGCAATGTAGCATCAACGAGAATCATTTCCGTGTTTGCCGTACCTTCATTTTCCAGTGCAAAAACATCTGTAACAGTAGACATTAAACTATACTCGCCGGAATTAATGACAGCGTCACAGGCTGCTATACAATCGCTCCACATTGGTGTGCCCGTATAGACCTCGGCATTCAGGTATAAGGTAGCCAGCAATGTATTGGCAGCACCTTTGGTTATTCGGCCATATCCTGCAGCACCGTGTGATGCCTCAAGATTATCCACAGACGCAATAATTTCGCTTACTATCCAATCAAACACTTCTGCTCTGGGAGTTTGAGAAGGTGGATTTTTCGTATCTACTTCCGCTACAGTAACCAGAGGTACATTGCCGTATAGGTCAATCAGCCACCAGTAAAATAAGGCCCTGAGTACTTTTGTTTCTGCCGTATAGGTCAGAACCAGATCGGTCTGTTCAGCCCTTCCGAGAGCATCCAGTGTGGAATTAGCTCTTGCTATACCACCAAAGGCATTTGACCAGCCACCGGCAACGAAACCGAGAGTGGCATCCCATGTATGCAATTGAAGAGCCCGCCAGACTCCGCCATCATCCCAGTCTCCACCCCGTGTGGGGACAACAATGGCGTCAGATGAAACTTCTTGCAAATGCATAACGTCTCCCCACTGAGCCGGAGAGAGACTGTTATAAACAGGGACTACAGCAGCCGTTAATTCTGCCTCAGTCTGATAGAAGTTGCTTGGGTTTAATAAACTGTAGGGTGTTTCCTCCAGATCCGTGCAGCTCCAAAACATCAGTAAGACGAAGAAGGACGGGACTGAAAATCGAAGTATTTTATTATTTTTCAACATTATTATGACTCCTTTCATAAACCAATGTTTATACCGACTGAAATAGTCTTGGCTTTGGGATAGTTGGTGTAGTCAACTCCCTCAGACAGCCCGGTAATGGTACTGACTTCCGGATCAAAACCTTTATATTTAGTCAGGGTAATTAAGTTATCAGCGCTCACGTACAAGCGTAAGTTTTTAAACTGATCGGTATTAAACGTGTATCCGAGTGTTATGTTTTGCAACCGGATAAACGATCCATCTTCAACAAAACGATCCGAGTAAGCTACTGCCGCTGTTGGGGCAAGACCATCTTTCACATCATCTGCCGTTTCAGAAAAAAGATTAATGTTATTGAGGGGATTAGATGGTCTCTGGTATTCTAACCGGGTGTTGTTCAGAATCTTATTTCCCTGGACAGACCAAATATAGAAACTGAAGTCTATGTTCCCGAAATTGACCGTGTTCGTGAATCCAAAAGTGAATTTTGGAAAAGGAGAGCCAAGAATCTGCCTGCCATCAGCTAAGGGGCCATCGAAGACTAAGCTACTGTCCCCTAATTCGTCAACCGCCCAGTTGACATAGGGGTTCAAGTCGGGATCGGGATTGTTGGATAATATTTCTTGCCCGTCATCATCATAATCCAAGAATTTTAATCCAAAGAATGAAGCAAACTCTTCACCAGGCAGAATAATTGATGTAAATACATTGCTTAGCCCGGCTCCGCCAATAGGACCTGTGATAATATAATCCACTTTAGGACCCAGACTTTTCACTTCATTCTTACTACTGGTAAAATTGAAGCTGGTTGACCAGGATAACTCTTTCGTGGATATAATCACTGAATTTAGAGCAATTTCAATCCCCTTGTTTTCCACGCTACCTACATTATCTAATTTGGTGGTAACCACTGCCGGCTGGGGCACATTAACCTCAACTAACATATCTTCAGTTGTCTTGGTATACAAATCGACGGTACCAGTAAGTTTAGAACCTAACAAGGCAAAATCCACACCCAGATTCATATCACTGCTTTTTTCCCATTTCAGGTCAGGATTGGCTAACTGATTCGCAGAAATACCTGACATTAACGTACCACCGATAACGGCATTCGCTCCGGAACCAAGGGTAACCAACGAGCGATAATTCCCGATTCCTTCGTTTCCGGTAACACCATAACTTGCCCTGACTTTAAGATCATCAGTAAAACGGTATCCTACAGATGCCGAAGGAAACATACCCCATTTGTTATCAGCACCAAATCGGGATGACCCTTCTCTGCGGAGGGTGGCCATGACATTAATTTTATCGCCTACATTAGCAGCGACACGACCGAAGAAAGAAACTAAACGATTCTGATCCTTAAAAGAGTAAGGTGCGGTTGTAAAATCTGTACCACCGCCCAGATTATTGTTCAGCCAGGCATCGGATACAAAGTTTTTACTCGTTGCTCCAAACCCGCTGTTTGTATACTCCTGGAATTCATATCCAGCCAAAGCATCTATACTTGAATTACCCATTTTTGTATTGTAATTCAACGTTGAGTTAAAATTGACATTATGTCTTTGATTGTTTTCTGCAGTAGCTTGTCCACCCACAGCAGCAGCATAGGGTAGACTATTAGGTTCATAACCATTACGAGTGTATGATTCGAGATCCAGACCCACAGTTGTCCTAGTCCTTAACCCTGGAATCAACTCATATTCTACAGAACCAGTAGTCATCACACGCAAGTTTTCGCTTTCGTCAGTGGTTTCATTCAACAAGGCAACGGGATTCCGGATAGTCGTGGCTGGATATTCAAAATATGATCCATCGGGATTTCTCACCGGATATGTCGGATTCATTTTTAAGACATTGGTGAATACACCACCGAAATAACCGGCCCGTTGAAAATAAGGTGTATTATGACGCGTTACGAAGCTGGGACTGATCTTCAAACTCATTTTAAGTTTTCTATCAAGCATAGAGTGCCGCACATTCAAGCGGGCGGATATACGTTGATATTCAGAATTTAAAACAATACCCTGTTGGTCTACGTAGCCGATTGAGGCCCGGTATTGTGTTTGTTGAGTACCGGCACCAAATGAAATATTATGACTTTTGGAAATTCCTGTTCTTAGGACTTCATCCTGCCAGTCAGTATTGTAGCCACCACTATCGGGGTGTGCGTCAATGCTGGCTGCATAACTCAAATATTCAGAGGCATCCATCAGATCCAGTTTTTGGATAATGGTAGAAGAGCTGGTAGAACCACTGTAAGTCAAAGAAACATCGCCGGGGCGTCCTTCTTTGGTGGTAATCAGGATTACTCCGTTTCCACCCCGGGCCCCATAAATAGCAGAAGACGCAGCATCTTTTAAAACGTCAATGGAAGCTATATCGTTGGGGTTCAGCATACCCAGTGGATTATCCGTGGTTCCATTTACATCTCCACCGCCACCAGTGGCAAAACCTCTGGGAAGCGCTGATGAGTTATTTATCGGTATACCATCAATTACAATTATCGGATTATTGCTGGCATTAATAGATGTGCCCCCACGAATACGAATCCGCGGTTCGCCTCCAACGTCACCATTATTCGAGGTGACAACCAAACCCGGCACCCGGGCTTGAAGTAAAGATTGAAGATCGGCATTTGCACCTTTTGTGAAACTTCCTTCTTTCAATGAGGAAATAGCACCCGTTACATCTTTTCGTGATTGCGTACCGTAACCAATTACAACGACATCTTCACCTGCAATCGCTTCGGATGATAGGGCAACATTAATTTCTGATCGCCCATTAACTGAAACTTCTTCTTCAGCAAAACCGATATAAGAGAACACCAACACTGCGTCGCCGGCTATGCCTTCTAATACATAGTTACCTTCTGCATCAGTTGTCGTTCCCATATTCGTATTCTTCACAACAATATTCACACCGATCAGTGGATTATTGTTGTCGGCTGAAGTGACTGTTCCACTTACTGTGCTTCCTTGAGCAAAAATCTGCCCAACAAGAAACAAACTAACCGTAATAGTAATAAATAGTGTTCTTCTTTTCACGAGATACCTCCTCGGTTTTTTTTGAACTACTTTGCAATTTTTTTAATTAAGTGTCAAATCTAGCAACTCTTAAGTGAGATACTAAATTGCATTGCGCCAATTTAAATTGATATTATCTATTTGTCAATAATTGGATTAAAATTGATGTTTATGTTAATTATAACTTAAAACTTATTGTTAGAAAAATAAAATGATAAATTCAGATTACAGTATATTAATATGATTTTGTCTTATTTCTTAACACAAATCTCCGACGACAGTTGTATCATAGAATGGTAAATATATCTTCATTAAAATAATAATTCCTTGAAGGAATAATCATTCGCTCTGATTCTTCTTGGAGTATCCCCTGAATTAGTATGAATAATTGCTGATGAATTAAAAAACCATAATAATATAACCCGTTGTGCAAATTAAATAAGCGCATGTTTAACATGGTTTAATGGGCGATTTGATATGAATTTATTAATGTACTGTAAGAGAGTAAATGCAGTTATTTTGGATAGAACTCTGGTTGCCAAACCAATAAAAGTTTTGGCATAGTTTCTGCGAATCATGAACTGATCACACAGCTGTGAAAAGATTGTTTCAATGCGTTTTCGTACTTTCCTATAAACTGCCGGCAGCTTCTTAAATTGTTTCTGGTTTGATCTCATGGGCGTTATCAAGAGCAGTCTGTTTTCCTCAAATAATTCAGTTTGTAATTCATTGCTAAGGTATCCCTTATCACCTAATAAGGTGCAGTTGTGATACTGGTCCCTAATGTCATTGAGATAGTGGATATCTGACATGTTTGCCTTCGACAAATCAAAATCAGTTATAACACCGTCTATGGTACATACACCATGCAGTTTGTAACCATAATAGGTCTGTTGCTGAGCCGCACAATAACCAAAAGCAGGAGACGTTTGTTCGTATTCTTTGCAGATTTTAATTCGTTTCGCACGAGCAAACTTGCAGATCTCAACCGGCATAGAATCCAGCACAAATGTGTCTTCGTATGAAACCAATTTTTCGACCAAAGCCTTTCGAACTTTATTTATCAAGGGAAAAAGTGATCGTTTACGCTTATTGTAAACAGAGCGCTCAATTAGATTAGGGAAGACAGATTCACCGTGCAGTTTTTTAAACAAATAATGCTCACTGTCTATGAGTAAACTGTCTGAAATCAGGCTTAACGTAATGATCTCCAAATCACTGAATTTGGGCTTTGGACCTGGTTTTGGGACGTTTCCTGTGTCATTTACTGCTTCTTCTAATAGTGTTTGGATTATTGGGAATACTCTGTCGAATTTCTCTTTGAGATTGTGCATTAGTATAACTCCTTATTATTGTTGTAGTTACCGCCACAAATTTAATAATTGGGCGCTGATGCACAGTCTCTTTTCTTTATCTAATTAATTTGCACAACGGGTTAATATAATAAAATTGTATTTGAAAGAAAATTATAGAATAAAAGGCATATTTGCTGAGATAAAACCTATCGTTATATCAAGATTTAAAAAATTGCAGGAAACAGGATTAGAAGCGGAGTTGTATTTT
>CAJVYU010000014.1 GCA_913009735.1 uncultured Fidelibacterota bacterium | reverse complement strand
GCTGCCCTTCCCCTGATAGTATCTATCTCTCGCTTTTATCCACAGGAATGGCAAAGATTTTGCTGTGGCATTCCAGACGAAGGACGGAGGATCTACCGTGTAAAACTGTTCTGCTTCAAAGGGCATCCATTTCCCATCTTTATTTGTCCTGATAAAACCTTTTTGCTCCAGTCGCACCTTTTTAATCTTTTCTTTCCCAATGATCTGAGTGAATCGCAAATACTTTTGAACAGGATCAGGCAGACCTACAAGGTCTTCTTCAGTAACTATTTTTGGTCCTGATTCTAAACTTCTCTTAAATGTTTCTTCCATATCTTCCGGAATTGTACTGCGCATTGAATAGCATCCCATGATTAAAAGCAATGCCGTAAAGACACTTCCCATCTTTGAGACTTTCCAAACGGTTTTTCCCATTTTATTTGTCCTTTCATTGATTTATTTACAAAACTACTTCTGTTGGTGTGCTCATGTTTACATTTACTTAGAAATTGATCTTCACACCGATGATCGATGCATTATCATGTCGACCAAACAGAATAAGGTCAGCAAATCCAATAGCTAAAGTTGAATAACTTATTTGTTTCATCAGCCTGGCATAATCTCCGACAAGTTGAGAGTGACCGTTCCGATAAGCATTTGAACTCAAAGCTCCTACAATTCCCGCCGACACAACCCCTCCAATGGTAGTGAGAAAGATAGTGTTATGAGCCTTATGCCGGAATTCAAGATGATCCCGATTCAGATTTATCTTGTAAAGCTGCCAGGCGGAGGCCATATAGAGGGATAAAGCCATCACGCTACCCGTTTTATGTGCAGCACGGTGCTGCTTCATGCTGATTCCCATATCCTGATAGTTCTTAGTTACCTCCGGATCTCCTTCGTGCCGCTTTAACAGAGCATAACCACACCCGGCGGTAAATAATGTGGCGGAAAAAGCACCCATCTCAAGCCCACGTTGCCATCCGTCAGGGATGTCTTTTATAGTTTGCAGTGGTTGTGTAAAAATGGTTGTACCAAGAACAATCATTAACATGAATGTTCCCTTAATTCGGTTTCTGTTGTAGCTCATAAGACTTTTTCCTTTCTTACTTTTTTGTTTGACTGAATAATTCTTCAGCCCGTTGACTTAGTTTTATGATTCCCAAATAGAATATTTCAATCTCTTCAACGGTTAATCCCTTAAATAAATCGGCTATATATTTCTCATCCCGGCCCGCTCGCTTTTCCCAGAAATCGTTGCTTTCTTGTGTTATTTTAAAACGAAGCATGCGACGGTCATTTTCATCCGGCTCTATTTTGAGAAATCCTCGTTTTTCCAAATTGAGAGCAATTTGTTTTACGTTCTGGCGCGAAGTTCCAAGCGCTTCAGTTACTTCAGTAAGCGTTGGCGGCGTCTTAAAAAGGGTTCCAATAGTAGCTAGTAAGAACCATTGTTTCGTGGTAAGATTGTCGACAGACAGTTCACGATCACCAAGGTATTGCCACTTCTGAGCCAGAAGAAATATGTGTCCAAAAATGGATTTCATTTTCCCTGTGATTTCGTTTTCACTCATATTTACTCCTAATATTACGTAATGTATTACCTTAATATGTAATATATTACCTAACATATCATTACAAGGCAATATTTTTTTAATAATAAATTAGGAAGTCAATCATATTAACTTTAAACATATCCGTGTTTATCTGTGATAATCTGTGGTTAATGAAATAATGGGGTTAATAGAATATTTTACTTTTTTACAATATAAATGTGTAATTGTACAATCCCTGAATGTTGAAAATAACGAATAAATGTCTTTACACTGACTCCTGACAAAGATCAGCGATTCGCATGTTTTGATACGTCGTTTTAACTAACATGTCATTCTGTTTCGGTCTTTTAACATGGTTTAAACCATAGGTTTATTTTAGGAGAAAAGTTGTGAAGGAAATAATTGTTCTTATCGGAGCGGGAAGCGCCATGTTCACACGCGGTATCCTTGCCGACTTAATTAAGCAGAACAAGGAAATCGAATTGCGGTTAGTTGATATTGATAAAGACATTTTATCAATTGTTGAAGCACTATCGAGAAAGATGATCCAAGCAAAAAATGCACCCATTAAACTGGATGCATCTACTGATAGACGTGAAATGCTGCGTGGAGCTACAACGGTCATATGTACAATTGGCGTCGGAGGACGTCGCGCCTGGGAACAAGATGTATTTATTCCGAGAAAGTATGGAATTTATCAGCCGGTCGGTGATAGCGTAATGCCGGGTGGAACATCTCGGGCGCTGCGTATGATTCCACCCATGGTTGATATTGCTAAAGATGTTTTGGATCTAGCGCCGGATGCATTGTTTTTTAATTATGGAAACCCCATGTCGGCAGTTTGCAGAGGAGTACGTAAGGCAACCGGAGCAAATATGGTTGGACTTTGCTGTGGTGTTAATATGATTGGTAATTACCTCGCCAGAATTCTGGATGCCAAGAATAAAAATTTCCAATACACGGCTGTCGGTATAAATCATTTAACCTGGTTTACTGAAATACGTGTTAATGGTCAGGATATGATACCCAGCATGTATGATATTGCCGATCTCAAGATTAAAAATGTCATTTATGAAGAATTGGGAACCAAGAGAGTTGAAGAAGGAACGGCAAGAGAAGATGAGGAATTGGATCAGCCGTTTTCCTGGCATCTTTTTAAATTGTTCGGAGCATTCCCGGCTGTGTATGATGCTCATGTAATTGAATTTTTCCCGCAATTTTTTGCACAGGGTAAATACTTTGGAAAACAAGTAGGAGACACATGTTTTATTATTGAAAAGACCATCGCCAGGGGTGATAAAATATATAATGAGATGAAAGAACAAGCTTTATCCAAAGATCCGTTACCGGAAGATTATTTTGATCACATCGGAGGTGAGCATGAACAAGTAACAGAAATTATCGATAGTATTCGAACAGACGCCGGACGTATTTATTCTGTTAATCTCCCGAATAAAGGCCAGGTGCCAAATCTTCCCTTAAATGCCGTTATTGAAGCCAATGCTATTGCCGATGCAGGCGGACTTAAGCATATTGTTCAAAAACCGCTTACGGATGGAATTGCCGGAATATTGGCTACCAAATTTGCCTGGGTAGAAACGATAGTAGAAGCCGCTTTGGAAGGAAGTCGGGAAAAATTTATTCAGGCGTTAATTTTGGATGGTTCAGTTTCATCGTTGGATATGGCGACTAAAATGGCCGATGAATTATTGGCTGCTCAGGCAGAATATTTACACCAGTTTTAACAATCGTAGGCAATTCACCGCAACAGCAGCATCCTTTTTGTCTGAACAAAATTACCCGCCCACAACTGGTAAAAATAAATACCGGAGCTTACTGCTATACCATTTTCATCGGTGCCGTTCCAAAGAACTGTCTTATAACCGGCATTCTGGATTGTATTTATAAAGCTTCTCACTTGTTTTCCACGTAGATCATATATTATTACAGTAACATAAGACTGTTCAGATAAATCGTATCTTAAAGTTGTTATAGGATTAAAAGGATTAGGATAGTTTTGATACAGAACAAAGGCTGTTGGCTTCAGCGGGGCATTCTCATTATTGAGTTGAATTGTTCCACCAACAACAGGCCATCCATCAGCAGTCCAAGCCAATGATCGTATGCGCAAGGTCGGGATACCATTATTTTGAGCATCATAAGCATGATAGATTAACCAGTCGCTGTCATTTTCCATCAGGACTGCATTATGTCCCGGTCCCCGCCAACGGTCAGTGCTGTGTAGTAAAAGAGTTCCACCTTCAGACAGCATCTGGTTGCCCGCTCGATCAACATAAGGTCCCGTAACTTGTGAAGAACGACCCACCATGATTTTATAAGTACTTTCAACGCCCCGGCAACAATTGTCGAAAGAAACGAATAGATAGTAATAGCCATTTTTCCGAATAATGAATGGTGCTTCAATCGCGGGGTCGGTCGATCTTCTTGCCAAGGAGATTAAGCTGGGATTTTCAGATTCAGGCTTCATCGTTGTTGAGTCTAAAGCCACCATCTTGATACCACTCCAAAAAGAGCCGAAAGACAACCATACTGATCCGCTATCATCCATGACCAGATTTGGATCTATGGCATTCCAATTATTATACGATTTGGAACAAATAACTTTTCCCTGGTCAATCCAGGCATAATCCGGATCGTTAGGGGCAAGTGTGGTATTGGTTGCTAAACCGATACACGAACGGTTGCTTCCGAAAGTCGAAATGGAATAATATAAATAATAGGTATTGTTGCGAAACGAAATGTCCGGCGCCCAGATATTTGTTGCTCCGGGAATTTCATCTAATGCCCAGTCCGGAATTGTCGTGAATACTGATCCGATGGATTGCCAATTGTATAAATCATTAGAACGTCTTATGGGAATTCCATACCCGGTTGAAAATATATAATAACTACCGTCCTGCTTAATGATACTAGGGTCATGTGTATAAGTAACATTCCCAACTTGTGCATTGGATACGTCAACTGGAATAATGACTAGTAAACCCAAAATACATTGGTTTATACGGTGTCGGAATTGAATCAACTTTAACATTCTTTTTTCAAATATTTATTATATAATTTATTTTAATCTTGCTATCATTCCTATCAGAATCAAACAGATTAACTGTTAATATTTCCGTGAAATAGTGCGTTGTATTTTTACTATTACTCCGGCATACATTAGTCGTATCAAAGATAACACAATACTCCTTGTCATCGCGAGACGTGGAGCGACGAAGCGATCTCCTTGATACCGCAACCTTTAGGAGATTGCTTTGTCGCTCGTTCCTCTCTTCGCGCAATGACAATATTATTACGACTAACCATTGCCGGAGTAATATAAACGATGTACTGATCACACCGGATTTTCATAATCGGAAACCATTCGGTACATAGTATCACCGAATATTAATTCATGTCGATTCTTACCGGCACGGTGTTCGGATTGTCGGATTTCCTGCCAGAGTCATGAGAGTTTAATTCAAGCCACTATTATCGATCTGGTTTTTTGCCCATTGTTCGATGGTTGTACGGGCAGCTCCCAGTAATTCATCGGTTTCTTTTGAATCACCATATTCCTTTTCCCGTTCAAAAAATCTCATTAATTCTGCCAAATATTTCAATTCCCTGTTAAAGGTTACTGTTCCAATGAACGCAATCATCCCAATCGATACTGATGAAACTTTTTTTATTTCAGGATGCACAATTTTTAGATATTTACTCAATCCTTCTTTAATCGTCAGTGCTTCGGGTCCTAAAACATAAAACTTTTTATTTGCCGCCTGATCCAATTGAAACGACTTCGACACCATTTTGGCAAAATCGTCTGCCGAAACGAAACGCCAAAGATTTGGCTGTTTTCCGATCGTTGATGCCTTTCCGCTTCGAATCATTTGTGGAAAATTCTCATAAAAACTTGTGGCACTGAAGATCGTATACGGAATTCCGCTATTCATTAAAGCATTTTCGGATTTTAACTTTACGTCTGCCATTGGAAACCAACGGGCCTTTTCCAGATCCACGGCAATCGATAAAAAAACAAAACGCCTCACATCATTCTTTTTAGCTGCATTAATAGTATTGACCAATCCCTGATATTCGACGCGATTTAATTCCTCCGTCGTGAACCCGCCACGCAAACTAAAATGGATTCCCCAGCAATCTTCCAAGGCTGTGTTAATAGTTGCTGAATCCGAAACATCTCCCCGGACGTATTCAAACCGGTCGTCCAGTTGTTCTTTTGCTTTATTAACATTACGTGAAAATACTTTGACTTTAAATCCGTCTTTTAATAATTGTCTGGCGACCGGTTCGCCTAATTTACCTGTGGCGCCTATTACCAAGATCTTTTTATTCATTCTTTTCTCCTTTAATGAATTGATGTCTTTTGATATTGTGATAATTACAGAAATATTTATTTGTGGAAATCGTGCCCTAAAGACTCATTTATCGGTGTGTTTCCCAAACAGACTTTTAAAGTTATCCCGATATGTGTAAGCCAGGTATATCTCCGCAACTATTATAATAACAGCTATGCCAATACCACTGTGATCCAGAAAAATATGAAAAAGAAATATCTGGACGATAACCGGGGCAAGCAGTGTTAATGCCAGCGGAACAAACCGACCAAGCACCAATAATACTCCGCTGATTATTTCAGTTAATTTCAGCACCGGTAGGAAATACCCCGTTTTTAATAATGCATAAAAAAATGCACCCGATTCCGGTGTGGGCTCAGGCATGGGAATGAAATGGAGAAAACCATTCAATCCGAATACAATAAATATTAACCCCAATAACCACCGGGCTATCAAATCTATTTTGTTGATCATCGCTATACTTACCTTTCCTTACTGTTTATTAATGAATATTCTGTAACATAGTCTGTTACAGTTATGGATAAAAAAATTATCAGCTATACTTTGTCATGTATTGTATTTTTTATTTGTGCGATGGAAATTCCGGCTAACACACTTTCCATTGCATTCTCCGCGTTATTAAAAATATCTCCCAGTATATTCTGAATATTTCGACCGACAATGCACTGCGGATTCGGTATGTTGGGATGGAGTGAAAAAACGTTTTTATCTTCGACCGCCTTATAAATATCCAGTAAAGTAATATTTTCCGGTTTACGGAGTAAAACTGCACCACCGTGGACGCCTTGTTGGGATTTGATTAAACCGGCTTTTTTCAACAGTAACATAATTCTTCGGATTACAACCGGATTGGTTTTAGCGCTTTCAGCAATAAAATCAGATGGAACATTTTTTCCTTCAGTCATAGCTAACATAGTTAGTGTGTGAATTGCGAACGTGAAACGACTACTGGTTTGCATTATTTACTCATAACTGTAACAAAGTTAGTTACTTATTTAACTATTATTCAAATAGAATTTAAACTTTGACGACACTATAGCGACAAAGAAAAATACCTATCAAGATTTATCAATAATTAATGAGTAGAATTTTATTGATTGCCAATAAGATAATATTCATCTTATTAGCAATAGACAGTACAAGATAATTAAGCCTGTCTCCCGAGGATTAAGCGACGAATACCGGGGCAGTACCCAATACGGCATTAGCCCAATCCTTAAACAAAATTGACAAAGGGATGGGTTGATGACACCGATTTGTTTTTAATATTTAAGAGATTAGCCTTGTGTTAATAATAAATCATTGACAACCAGTTACTCCATGGTTACTATTTAACCACTTCAAACCTGTACGTAACAAAAAATACAGGCTGTTAAATCTGATGGATGGATTTAACTTTAAAAGGAGTCAACAATAGATTTATCATACCGACAACTCCCCGCACCGGAATAATTGAACAGGAAATATACTATGGCAAAAATTACGTTAACAATCAATGGACAAAAGACAGTTTTAGACCAGGATCCGGATATGCCATTATTGTGGTTACTCCGTGATTCACTAAATTTAACAGGAACAAAATACAGTTGCGGCATGGGAATATGCGGCGCCTGTACGGTTCATGTCGATGGTGAGTTAACAAAATCGTGTATCACATCTTTATCGGAAGTTAACGGAAGCAAAATCATTACCATTGAAGGCCTTTCCAAAGACAATGTTCATCCCTTGCAAAAAGCCTGGCAAGAACAGGAAGTATCTCAATGCGGATATTGTCAACCGGGTCAAATCATGACGGCGGCGGCGCTCCTGGCTAATAATCCGAATCCATCTGATAAAGCTATTGATGAAACAATGTCATCCGTGTTGTGCCGCTGCGGGACTTACCAGCGAATTCGCAGCGCCATTCACTTAGCTGCGTCAGGAGGTGGAAAATGAGTAATGTATCTCCTATCAACCGCCGGGATTTTATCAAATTATCAGCAACAACCGGAATCGGGTTGGTTATCGGATTTCATCTACCGTTTAAGAGTCTATTGGCAATTGAACGAATTGAGACGCCACAGTTTTTTACACCGAATGTCTGGTTATCCATCGATCAGTCAGGAATTGCCACTGTGACAGTTTCCCGGTGTGAAATGGGACAAAAAATCTGGACGTCACTTCCGATGATCGTCGCGGAAGAGCTCGAAGCCGATTGGTCAAGAGTTCGGGTAACTCAGGGCGATTTTAACCGTTCGGCTTATGGAAGTCAAACAACCGGTGGAAGCGCCAGCATTCGGACTTCTTATGATAATCTCCGTAAGGCGGGAGCCGTTGCAAGAGAGATGCTTATTGCTGCCGCCGCGGAAATCTGGGATGTTCCCGCGAGTAGCTGTCGTGCTGAAAATAGTACTGTAATGCATGTTTCCAGTCAGAAAAAGTTAGATTATGGAGAATTAGTGGAAACAGCTTCCCGGTTAAAAGTACCCGGGGAAGTCCCCTTGAAAGATCCTGAGAATTTTAAAATTATCGGAAAGAGTATTAAAAGTGTAGATGCCGAAACGAGAGTTGACGGCAGCGCAATTTTCGGTTACGATTTTCAACTTCCTGGAGTGTTAATTGCTGCTGTTGAGCATTGTCCTGTGTTTGGAGGTAAGGTTAAGCAGTTTGATGATACGGTAGCAAAGTTGGTTCCGGGAGTAAAGCACGTCGTACAAATAAAAAGCGGAGTAGCTGTGGTTGCAGATAATACCTGGGCATCCCTTCAGGGCCGGAAGGCGCTGAAAATCACATGGGATGAAGGTTCAAACGCACACTTGAGTAGTGAAGAAATTTCCCGAACAATTCGGGAAAATAGTCGGGATCGGGGCACGGTTATTCGTGACGACGGTAAGCCTCAAAAGGTGCTGACCGGCACAGAAAATAAACATAAAGCCGTCTACGAATTACCCTATCTTGACCATGCTCCCATGGAGCCGTTGAACTGTACCGCGGATGTACGTGATGATAGTTGCGAAATATGGGTATCTACCCAAAGACCTTCCCGGGCTCATCGGGCTGGTATGGAAATTACCGGTTTACCGGCGAAATCCGTAAAGGTGCATATTCAACTAATGGGCGGTGCTTTTGGTCGACGGCTGTATAACGATTACGTCTGGGATGCAGTGGAGATATCAAAAATTCTCCGTGTACCGGTAAAAGTAATCAGAACGCGTGATGAAGACCTCCAACATGGATTCTATCGTCCGGCTTCCTACCATAAAGTCCGGGGGAGTCTCGATACAAAAGGATATCCCAATGTTTGGATTCACCGTATTTCCGGTTCCTGTCCTTACGAAGGATTGTTAACTATGGGAGCAGCGGAAATGCCGTATGCGATTCCAAATGTTCAGGTTGACTATGTCACCTCCGATATCACAATTCCTGTGGGCGCCTGGCGATCGGTATCGCACACACAAAACGCCTTTGTTAACGAATGCTTTATTGATGAACTGGCGGAAATTGCAGGTAAAGATCCCTATCGGTTTCGTCGTGATTTACTGCAAGAGCATCCGCGTTTGTTGGGTGTTCTGGATCTGGCAGCCAAAAAAGCCGGTTGGGGTAAACAGCGCAACGGCCATTATCAGGGTATTGCCGTTCATGCTTCATTTCACAGCTACGCTGCTGTTGTATCGGAAGTATCTGTGGATACAAAAGGGAATCTGAATATCGATAAAATCATCTGTGCTATAGATTGTGGTACGGTTGTCAATCCGGATGGAGTAAAATCTCAGATGGAGGGCGGTGTTGTCCTGGCGCTGACTGCGGCACTATATGGTGCTATCACATTTAAGAATGGACGGGTTCAGCAATCCAACTATCACAATTACAAATTATTGAAAATGAAAAATATGCCTCGTGTCGAGACATTCATTGTTCCCAGTACCAAATCCCCCACTGGTGTTGGGGAGGTGCTTGTACCGCCGACGCCGCCAGCCTTAATCAATGCAATCAGCGCCGCCACCGGAAAAAGAATCAGAAAATTACCAATTCGTACCGGAGACTATGGTTTTTCTTTCCGCTGAATCGGGGTGGATGATAACAGTGTTAACATAAAAATTGGACTTTATAACGAAGTGACAAACAAAAAAACTCGTCCTTAATCACGTTTCATTCAAAAACACCCACACTATTTATTAACGGGACAGGTCGTTTACTTTTTTTATAAAATCCGTTTCAAGGATTTGCAGTCAAAAAGGCAAATTTGTTTTGTATCAAATCTGATATTAACATTGTCTCCCAACTCAGTGGCATCCGTCGAGCGAACTTTAGCAAGAATAGCAGTGTGCTTCCCTTCCAAGTGTAGAAGTGTTTCGTTTCCAAGTGGTTCCATTACTAATAATGGCAGGGAAAAACCGTTAGTATCCAGATGGATATCTTCCGGCCGAATACCAAAGATTACTTTTTGACCTTCATGCTTATTGATTTCGGATAGCTCACTAAGATCAATAGAAAATGAATCACAAACCAGTTGTGCATTTTTGATATCGCCAGTAATAAAATTCATCGCCGGTGCACCGATAAATCCTGCTACGAACATATTGATTGGATTATGGTAAACTTCCACCGGGGAACCCACCTGTTGAACAATACCGTCTTTCAGAACAATAATTCTGTCTCCCATTGTCATAGCTTCTACCTGATCATGGGTCACATACACCATGGTTGTTTTAAGGCGTTTATGTAGTTTTTTAATTTCAGTTCTCATCTGAACACGCAGCTTAGCGTCCAGATTAGATAGTGGTTCGTCAAACAGGAATACTTTGGGATCGCGTACAATTGATCTTCCAAGTGCCACTCTTTGCCGTTGCCCACCGGAGAGTTCTTTTGGTTTACGCGCTAAAAGATCTTCTATTTCAAGTATTTTGGCAGCTTCCTCAACCCGTTCGGTTATCTCTGATTTATCAACTTTCCTTAGCTTTAATCCAAAGGCAAGATTATCAAATACATTCATATGAGGATAAAGAGCGTAATTCTGAAAAACCATGGCAATATCACGATCCTTGGGATGGATATTATTAACCAGTCTATCACCGATAAACACATCCCCAGACGTGGCTTCTTCCAATCCGGCAATTATTCGCAATAAGGTCGATTTTCCACAACCGGACGGGCCGACTAATACTAAAAATTCACCGTCTTTGATTGCAATACTGAAATTATCAATTACAATCTGATCTTTTACAAAAGATTTATAAATGTTTTCTAATTTTAATGATGCCATTATTAAACGCCTTTATTTTGATTACTAAAACACTTGTTAACCGCGGGTTAAATTTAATTGTAGGTATGTTGGTGGTGAAAAAAGTTCTATTCTCCCACTACTGTCGCACATTTTAGCGGCTCATTTATTCAGATTTCATTATCCTATCAAATTGATTAATAAGGTAAATAATCCAAAGAAATAATCATATGGTCTAACCCTATTGAATTATATGCCTTCTCCGGTTCATAATAGTTGATGAGATATTCGAATAATCCATACTGAATTTTATGTTTAAAAAGGAAAACAGAAAACAGTTTTCTTTCTGTTCTCGTGTGTTTTTATTTTCGATGCAAAGGTTTGCGGACTTATTAAATTTTGGTTAATAAAATACCAAAAAATATAACCTGGAAAATTCATCTTATAGAGCCTTAATTGGACTAATTTCCGAAATGAGTGAGAATAGACGTTTCATGCAGTTCAATAATTATTTAAACATAATTATTACTCCGGCAGATATTAATCGTATGATTCGCAAAAGCTTTATTATACACATTTATTCATCTCTTACAAAAAATAAAATTAAATATTTCTTTTACGTTTTACGTTTTAAATATTTACGTTTCATGTTTGATGATGTTCTTAAGTTTCTTTCCGTCCAATACAATTATTACAAAGCCGGTTCAACCTATGGAATAATTATTTTTAGAAACATTACTTATAAAATAATGCCATATTCCACAGGGTGAATTCATCAGGACTATTAGCGTTTGTCCGGGAATATTTTATCAATTGTTCACAGTTAGAGTTTATTCATTACCTGTTTACGGCAGTAATTTCTCACCCTGATCTGTCGCGAAAATATACTGTCAAACCACTATTTTATCCTGAAATCAAAATGAGAAACCAATTATTATAGACTAAACATGCCAAGAACAACACACATTCTTGAGAAAAGTTCAACGGATAGTCTTTATACACGGACATTTTTTATCGCAAACGTTTATATATTTTTTATCGCCCTTAACTATCACAATAACGCTATTTATCCTTTGTATGTGACTCACGCTGGGGGAAATGCCGTAATGGTGGGGCTTTTTATGAGCACATTTTCAATTGCAGCAGTTCTGGGAAGACCGGTCATTGGTCTGCTTATAGATCGTTTTGGTGTTAAATATGTGATGATAATGGGTTGTCTTTGCATGGGATTACCGTCTTTGGGTTACCTGGCGTTGATCAATACCGGTTTGACCCCTATCGTTTGGATATTAAGAGCCATCCAGGGATTTGGATTTGGCGCTCATTTTTCTGCATTTTTCACCCTGGCTGCTCAGACGGCACCTATCGGTCGCAGAAACGAATCCATAGCGATGTATGGAATTTTCGGAATTGGTGCCATTATGATTGGCCCTTTCATCGGTGAAAGGTTAGTAAATTTATACGGATTACCCACCTTTTTCATTGTTATGGCAGCACTTGGTATTATAGCGGCTTTTTTAGCAACGCTCTTTCGTATTCCCCATTTTGCCAGTCCGCCCCTTCATAAAAATAAAAATATGTTTAAAGCTGTGAAAAATCGGAAACTGTATTTTCCACTTATTCTGGCAATGCTGATGGCTATGTCATTGTCAGCTCCGGCGATTTTTTTGGCTCCACTAGCCGAATTACGCTCTATAAGTGGTTTTAGTTTGTATTTTACAGGATTTGCAGTATCCGGTATGACCATTCGTATTATCGGCCGTAAATGGGCAGATCAGTTCGGCTGGCGGCGAATCCTGATTCCGTCATTTTCTCTCTGCAGTATCGGGTTAATTATCATATATTTCAGCCAAAGTGTACCGATGTTATTTAGCGCAGGGATGATTATTGGAATTGCCCAGGGATTGGCCCTGCCGGCGGTAACCTCGTTGGGATATTCAATGGCTCCGGAAGGCGCAAAAGGTACCTCTATGGCTTTGGTTACCGGCATGATAGACTTCGGTGTTTTCATGAATGGTATAATTCTTGGGCAGGTGGCAAAAATTGGCGGGTACGCCATTATCTTTCCCCTGGCAACTATCGCACCGATTGTTGCTGTTATATTATTGCTCATCCATGTATGGAAAAATCCGCGGCATCTATCGAAAGAAATTATTTCAAAAATCTCTGACCGGCATTTCCGGACAAAAAGAATTCATTCAAAGAGAACGAATATTTTGGGTTGATTCAACAGGATCTATAACGAATGACCTAACCGGAATGTTTTCCAAAGAACTAGTGTCGTGTCAACCATGTATTAGCGTAACCAAGTTTGGTTATTTTAGCCAATAACTTTGTTGCAATATTTTAACCATAGCTACCGGCTATGCTGAAAATATTCGCCTTATTATCGCTAAAAAATTCCTGCGACTTTTTACACACGACATACTTGACACGACACTATTGAAACTTTTTCAGTCCCATCTACCTGGGATACCTGTCTTACCTTTTAATTGTAATGTCACATCGACCTCATTCATGACCCGTTTCATCGTATTCAGGATTTCCTCATCCTCACCATTAAAGGGTTGCTGTACGGCATTGAAAAGTTCGTCAACTTGCTGAATGGAGTGTGCTGCCGGTACGGTACAGTCCATCTCCTTATTTTGCATTACCCAGCGCATTGCCGCTTCGAACGGCCGCTTGCTGTCTTTCCATTTATCAATCTCCGGGTGAGTAACTTCCCCAGACCACACTTTGGCAAAAAATCCGCCGGCGCCGCCGAACGGTTTCATCCCTACCGTCCCCATGCCTTTGGCTTTGGCGGCCTTGAAGACTTCCCTTTCCGCCACCGGATGAAGCGCGCAATAGGGAACCATCACCATATCAAAATCACCGGTTTCAATTCCACAAATGGCCATCTCCGGTGAATGATGACAGGAAAACGCAACATAATCACAAAATCCATCTTCCTTCAATTTCGCAAACGCCGAACGAACCACATCCATTACTTTTTCCTGTGTTTCCTCGTACAGTTCAAGCGCCACCCACAGCAAAATATCCACGTGTGGAACATCGTAACGCGACCGATGGTCGTTACAATAGTCGATAATGTACTTTTCAGTAATCTCACCGCCGCGTTGCGTAACACCGTGCAGGGGCCATGCTACCGTAAATTCGTCCCGGCGGGTTTTCATCATTTCCGCAGTGGCGTCTTCTTCCGGTTCCCATTGAACATCAAAATAGGTCACTCCAATGTCCAACAGATGATTAAGTTCACGTACCCGTCTGGGGATATCCTCGTGCGCAAGTGGGCCATTTGTAAAATGACCGCCGGCGCCGAAACGTGTAATTGAAAGTCCCGTATTGCCTAAAATCGTTGTTTCAAGTTTTGGTTTATTTGACATCTGTCCTCCTGTTTATTATTATTACCCGCTGTAACCGGAATGTAATGAAATCACATTTTTCATTTTTCTTGTCATTATTCCAATACCTCGTAATCACGGCTCGTTTAGAATATTACCGGTTAAGCTCACGCAAAAACCGAATTGCGGCAATCGCGGCGCCATACCCGTTGTCGATATTTACAGTGACAATACCGGGAGCACAACTCGTCAGCATCGAATGCAGGGCCGTTTTCCCGCTATCCGCCACACCGTAGCCCACAGATGTGGGTACACCGATGACGATCCCGGGAACCAATCCCCCGATAACACTTACTAATGCTCCATCCATTCCCGCAACGACGATTATTATTGGAAGATCCTTGAAATCATCAATGCGCTCCATTAACCGCCATATTCCGGCGACGCCCACATCATTGATTTCCTGTACCGGATAACTATTAAATGCTAATGTCCGGATCGCTTCGCGGCTGACGGACAAATCGGAGCTTCCGGCCGTTATGACCGCGATCTGTTTTTTGTCAGATAATTGTACGGGAACACCATAAAATGCAGTACGGGATAAATAATCATAGTTCATTTGCTGTTTAAACTTATTAGGAAATTCCTCGAATTGGTTTTCCCTTAAACGGGTAAAGAGAAGAGGTTTTTCTTTATTTTTTGCTTGATCAAGAATAGTTAGAAGTTGTTCCTTTGTTTTCTTTTCACAGAAAATAGCTTCACTAAACCCAATTCTCGCATGGCGCTTGTGATCCAAGGTTACCTGATCGTTAATCATGGGCGGCATTCCTTAAAAAAGCACTGCCCATACGGTACGGTTCAAAGCTCACGTTCTGCCGGTATCCCTGTTTACGGAACAGGTCTTCAATGTTCTTTATCAGCGCGGTTATCATCGAGGATTGCTTTAGCACCTGACGCAATGTTTCTTCATCCATTTCAATTACAATTCCCTCATTTCTGATTCGGCAGCGCACGATCTGTGACGAAATTTTATTAGCAATAAGTTCCTCGACACGATCAACAATTGGCAAGACAGCGGGATCAATGGGAATTCCAGTTTCAATCCGGCTGGATAAACAAGGTGACGCAGGTAATTTTGAAAGCGACCCTAGTGATAAAAATTGAGCGATATTTCTGACATCTTCCTTTGTAATACCGGCTTCAACGTAGGGATGCACTACTTGGTGGTATTCCGCCGCTTTAAGACCGGGTCGGTAATCGCCCATATCATCCTTATTGGTTCCGGACATTACCGTTAAGCTGGTATATGAGCTAATCATTTCATAGAGATTAATTTTGCAGTAATAACAGCGGTCAATAGGATTTTGTAAATATTTCTCATCTGAAAATTCGCCTGCTTTAATAATATTGAGCTTCCATCTCTCATTTTCAGCGAATTCTTTTACTCGAAGTGTTGCACTGGTCGGGACGGCAGGAGAAACCGCATGGAACATCTCGACATTCTCATGTTGGCGATGGGCCAGTACAGCCAGCGTCATACTGTCTACACCCCCACTAACAGAAATGGCAATCCCCGGGTGCGATTGTAAAATCGAGTTTAATTTTAATAGATTATTGGTCGTTTCGTTTTTGATCATTTTTTCCTGTTTTTATCTTTCACGCAATTTTCTGCATCGGTTCTTTTTTTATCTCTTGCATACCAGGTTTTTACTTTTGACACACCTTTAATATCGGCTTTAGCAGTCACAACATCTCCGGGTCGATTGACTGACTTGATAAAAATGTCCTGATCTTCAATCCGGACGGATTGCATCTGACGGGGTAAAACTTTTCGATAAACTTTATGCCAACGAACGCCTATGGTTGTCGTTTCATTAAAGCACTCGTTGATTACCTGTTCAACCTTATCTAAAGAAGCCAATACTTGTATATGCGTTGCAAGGCGCCCCTTTTTTCCGAAAACCGGAGCCTGAATAATATCTAACACGCCATCAAAGTTCCTGATATGATCAATACCCACCGCCAGATCCTCAGCTGTTTGGTCGTCTATCTCAAAATTGATATCAGCCGTCATCTCATTAGGCGCTTCCTCATCTGCCGGTACGTCATCCAGTACCATGACGCGCAGGACATTGGATATATTTAAAAACTTTCCGGTACCAAAACCATACCCGCTTTTAACTAACCTCATGGGAATAGCGGGTTTCTTTGCCGCCGGATTGAGATGTTTAAGAATAGCTGCTCCGGTAGGTGTAACCCGTTCACCTTCAACACCATCATCAAAAACCGGGAAATTTTCCAAAAGTATTGCTGTAGCAGGTGCTGGTATGGGTAAAGAACCATGGGCCGTTTGCACTCTGCCGGAACCCAGTGGAATTGGTGAAACAGACCAACTGCTAACATTAAGTTTTTCAATCAGGAAGGCTGCGCTTACAATATCGGCAATGGAATCCCAGGCGCCAACTTCATGAAATTGAACTTCCTCGGGATTCTTCCCATGTACTTTTCCCTCAGCTTTTGCTAATTCCCAAAATATTGAGATCGCCCTTTGCGCTACCTTATCATCAAGATCTGAACTCCCAAGATCATTTTTGATGCTTTGAAAAGAACGATGGTGAGGGTCTTTGTCTCTGTTTTTTACAATAAATCGCATCCCGGTAAGAACGCCGTCGTTATACCGGATAACTTCCGTTTTGATCTGTCGAAGACTATCCGGGTTTTTCAAATTAACCAGAAGTTCTTTTTGCAAATCAGGAAATGTATCGAGAAGGGCGGCGACAAACATGTCGCCTGAAATACCACCAACCAAATCCAAATGTATATGCATCTAATTTATGTATCCATTTCAGGGTTAAACATCCTGATATAATTTTGGAATAACATTTTTCGAATCGGTTAAGACCAAAACCCGTGCATCTTTTCCTTGTCTTCGAAATGCTTCACTAACGGCTTCCTGAATTGAGTCTGCTGACTCTATAAACATATCTTTTAATTCCTTTTTCGAGACACCGTCAGTTACCGCAATATAGGATAATTTGTGTTTTAGCATAAAATATGCATAAGCATAAGAGGCTAATTCATAGTTCGTAATTTGCTCTTTATCAATATTTTCTACAATATCGTTAAGTCTTTTGGCCGCACTCAGTATTTTAAACATCCGGTTTTCACCGATACCATCCTCGCAAAATGCAGCGGTAATAATCGTCGCCCCATCATTGAATACCGGATTTTTACGCGTCGGAACAGCGAGTGATTGATACAGGTTTTGGTCACTGGGATATCCGCCGGGACTCGAGATTAATATATCTGCTTTTTCGGAAATTTTCCAGAGTGACATCCCATCAACTATTGAAACTCCTTCCATCCACGCTTTTTCGACATCTCCTGCCACTATTTTGGCAATTTCCTTTTTCCGGTTTAACACGACATTGACAATAAAATCAATTCCCACACGTTTGGCAATATCCAATGCGTCTAAATGAGCCGGATTGTCTTTAATTATCAGGTTGTCACAATTCGTATCGTGTAAATGCCATTCGGCACGGTGGTTATATAGAACAGTCTCTCCGTCAGAAACTCCTGGTAGAACACTTTTTCTCCCCCCGGTATAACCGAAAACGGGATGAGGTCGAATAAGACCGGTTAGTATTTTGACATCAGCCTCTGCAAGGAATTTATTGATCCAGATATTATTTCCACTTTTACTTTTTCCCAGATAGGTCATGGCCTCCCGGTTCCATGGTTCGTGATTCAGCACCCGATATTGTTCAAAAATAGTATCACCAATCAATACACGTATTTCCTTTTCCGTCAGCGACCGGTGAAGTCCTAATGCTACCAAGATAGTTACATCTTCTGCGCTAATTCCCTGTGCCAGAATATCCTTCAATATCCATTTCAATATTAGTTCGGATGGGGTGGGACGAGTGATATCATCCACAACAATTACAACTTTATTACCTCTTTTTACAATATCTTTCAATAAGGAAGTGCCAATTGGATTTGCAAAAGCTGCTTCAAAAGCTTCATCATAGTTTGTTAATCCGGGGAGGTCATTCGGAGGAGTCACCGTTATAAGATTTTCCGATGGTATCTCCAGATCCAGTGTACCTGAACCATAGGGTAGGTTAAATTTCATTTCTTCATATTTCCCTTATCATCTCCACAGGTGTAATACCAATGCATTTTGTTGACCCTTTGCCGGGAGTTTTGCCTGAAGCACTTCATCAATTATAATCTTTTTCGTTTCAAGGACTTTACCATCCCATGGATCAAACCATTCAAGTGTATAAGTTCCTGTTAATCCGTGAACATGTACGGTTGTTCCCTCATCACCTTCGACCCAGACTGCTATTTCAGAACCATTTTCATCAGCAATATAGCGTATCTCGGTATCCGATTGTACATGATTATCGGATTTAAACCCGATTTGGGGCGTTATTTCCGCCCAATGGAACTTCTGTGTAAATTGAATCAGGGGAGCCAGCATAGTCATATGTGCTTCACTGATATAATTCCAGGGGCGGATTCCTACCCCTCCGGAGAACACCGTACACCATGCACGCTGCCAAAAGAATAATGGATTACTATACCAGTTGCTTTCTCCGTAAAATGCCGGACGCCCGAAAGAACTCAGGCGATACAAATACTGCATCGTTTTTTCAATCGACCATCCCCAATCTTCGTATGCTTCAAAGCTGAGAAAATCCAATTCCTTCACCGCCAGTAAATCAATCCACGAATCAACTATTTTCCCGTTAAAAGTCCAACTCAAAACAGAAGTGGATATTAATTGACGAGTAGTTATACTTCGAATTGCCCTGGCCAGGTCCTGATGATAACTAATCATGGCGGGATCACCGCGATGTGAGGAAAACCATACTTCATCCATTAATTCATAAGCCATGACAGTATTTTCATCTTTATATCGCTCCGCAAGGCATTTTGCAAAACTGACCATCTGCTTCCTGATCACCGGATCTGAGAAGAAAAGCATTCTTTGGTCTTTTTCCGTTACTCCTCTGCGTGTTATTTCCCTGAATGGTGAAGGGTTGTGTTTGGAGTCATTCCTCAAATTAAAATGATCTTCTAAGCTTATGACTACATACATCCCCAATTTTTTACAGCGCCGGACAACTTTGTCTAACAGCTCCACCTTTTCCATATTGATTTCACCGATTTTTCGAATGAAAGCTGTACTGGCTGTTACTATCCTGATATTATTCATACCATAGGCAGCAAGTTTTTCTAACCAGCGATAAGTTATTTCGGGATCGTTTTCACACCAATAGGGACCGACATTATGCCGTTTGAGTCCGGTGGCGGAACCACTAACCGGGCTCCATAAGGTGATGCCAACAGGAAAATAGTTTTGGCCGTTTTCTAAATAAAAATAACGTTTATTGGATGCAATTTTAACCTGCTGCACTATCGGTTCCGGTGTAAATACGGGAAGACTAAAGTCCGCACTCAATTCCGAAAGGTCGACAGATTGAAGAATGCATGGTCCGCTCCGATACCGCGTATCCTTCCTGTCGGAAATCATTATTTCCAGCACACCTTCTTCGGCTCCCGCCGTCATTTCGGGTTTAATATAATAGTTATATTCACAGCGAATATCTTTTACATAGAGAGCCGAGGCTGCCAGGTGGGATTCAACCGGACCAACGAAAGATCCCAGGTAATGCCCGTTAAAATTAATTTCACCCTGGTAACCCATTCCTCCTAAACGCAAACAAATTTTATTCCCGGTTTTGGGATTGACAGGCACCCGAATCCTAGCGTTTTCCTCCGGTGGAATCACCATTAAGCGATATCGCCCTGACAAATAATGTCCAAAGTGATAAGAATGGATATGCAGCCAGCTTTCACTATATGCAGCATTGGTAACAGTAATAACATGTTTCCCGGCAGGAATCTCCACCGTTAACAAATCCCAATGATCGCTGTCATTTTCTCGACATTCGATATTCCCTTCTGTCACCAGGGCGTCAACCCTGATTTGCGGTATTGCTTTCCCGCTTACGCAGGTAACCTGTACAGCGAATGTCCCGGGGGTTTCATACTCAACGGTAATCGAAACGGATCCGCCGGCGCCAATTCTTTCAGGAACCCTCACGGGCCATAAAGCGCCATCCGATTCTAATTCATAAATAAACGTTCCATTAACAACTGAAAAATATCTTGTTGCCGGGAGTTTATGATCAAAGTATAGATTTTTTGTTTCTAAAACCAATGCTTCTAGATTCATAATCGAATCAGGTGTTGATTTTATTTTTCCTGTTTTTTGTTTCATTTTTAAATTTTTTCTTTTATTTCGTTATGAAAACATAGGTTGGATTTAGTTTATATCATTTACAAAATCCTGCATTGGAGAAATAAGGAATCCAAAAATACTGTTGGCAAGATATTGTGCTCCCCGGTCAATGTATTTTTTCCCGGTTTCAACATCCCCGACGAATATCCCAAGATACTTATCAGATTCCACTGTCATATTAATAATCCGGTCTATCGTCTTATTGAGGACAGGATTATCTAACTGACACGGACATCCCAATGATCCCGAAAGATCGGCAGGTCCGATAAAAATGACATCTATCCCATCCGTTTCGAGAATCTCCGGCAAGTTTTCCACACCTTCAATATTTTCAATATGGACAACCACGAGAGTCTCTTGGTTAGAGTAGGTGAGAAAGTCAGGCAGAGACATTTTTGTACCGAAATCACCAGCGCGTGTCCGGCTTAATCCTCTTTCACCCTCAGGGTAGTATTTGACGGCATTGACACACACTTTTGCCTTTGCTGCCGTATTCATTTGTGGTACGTGCAGACCCTGTACTCCCGTATCCATATAGCGTAAAATGATTTCCGTGTCACATTTGGGGACTCTGACTATCGGTGTCGTATCCGAGACTTCCGCAGCCCGGACAAGATTTGTACACGTTTCAGGGCTTATGGGCCCGTGTTCCCCATCCAGCATCACAAAATCAAAACCGACGTTGCCGATAATTTCTACAATTTCCGTCGATGTAAAAGGGACAAAACATCCAACAACCACCTCGCCGTTTTTTAATTTCTCTTTCGTTTTATTTTTAAAGATAATGCACCTTTCTTTCAAATCTCATTATAAGCAACAGCTGTTATGTCAAATCACTACGGCGCACAATGGCATCGGGCCGTTTTATAACCGATGGCTGCAGACTGGTTCCCAATCCGGCGCCGCAAGGTGGCTTGATGTACCCATTTTCGATCAGAGGCATTTCCGTCAGGATATCCTGATACCACGTCGAATAGAAAGCGCGAACGTATTCCTGAGTTAGTGCATTCGGGACATTAACAGAGAAATGTACGGAAGCCGTAAGCGTCACCGGGCCTGTACAATCATGTGCTGTTATCGGTAAGTTGTATGTTTCGGCCATGGCGGCAACTTTCTTTGCTTCGGAAAAACCACCGATCCATGATAGGTCTACCATTATTACGGAAACAGCACGGCGTTCGAGCAGGTCGCGATAAGCCCAGCGCGACCCCAATACCTCGCTGGCGCAAAGTGGAATCGTCGTTTGGGTTGACAACTCCCGTAAAGATCCAAGATTGTTCGGCTTGATCGCATCCTCAAGCCAGAAAGGATCATATTCTTCCAATGCGTGTGCAATGCGTATTGCACTGGGCAGGTTCCACAGTCGGTGCATTTCAATCATAACATCCATCCGGTCACCAACGGTTTCTTTGATCTTGCGAAGAGGTTCAAGTCCCCGGTTAAGATCGGTACCCGATATATAAAGTCCATCCGTAGCTTCACCGAAAGAATCGAACGGCCAGATTTTCATAGCGGTTATTCCCTCTTCTAATAGACTTTGGGCAAGCTCTGCCGGCCGCTCAAGAAATGCTCTTAAATCATCATACGGCCCTGACGGAGGTTGATTTGTAAAACCCTGTCCGGTTCCTTTCGACGGCTCAAGCTTTTTCTGAATAAAATGGTACCCGGCGCATGTATTGTAAAGCCGGATGCTGTCGCGGGTCAGTCCGCCAAGTAGTTGATAAATGGGTTGTCCGCTTGCCTGTCCAAAAATATCCCACAGCGCTATATCAACCGCCGAATTACCACGTAATTCTGCGCCATTACTGTTAAAACCGTGCCTGGGATAAAGTGTGCGGGCATGTTTGTCGATACACAGTGGGTCTTTACCTAACAGATACGGGGAAACTGTTTCGTGGAGATAGGCGCTAACCGCCTCGGCTCCAAAGAACGTTTCTCCAAGTCCGACAAGACCCTCATCAGTGTGAATCTGAAGCCATACAATATTAGGGAAATCAGCCAGACGAATGGTCTCAATTGCTGTTATTTTCAAAATTTCATTTCCTTCATATTTACTTTTGATCTACTGATAACGAATTTATTACGCTGCCTCAACTCGCTTTTTGTTTTTCCCCAGATATCTCTCTATCACTAATGCGGATGGGCGTCTATCCCCATTGGGTTTAAGAACACTTAAACGGGCAAAGGGGCCATATCCCATAATCAAGTCGAAAAAATGCCAACCGATCTTCGATTCCTGTACCAACGGCATAACCGTTTCATAAAATTTTAACTGATCCTCATCCGTCATTAATCTTCCCACTGAAGCCTGCGTTCCCCAGGTAGGATACCCCCATTCTGTCAGGAGGATCGGTTTGCCCTTAAGCTCTGCATATTGATTGGCTTCCATCAATAGCAATTTCCACCTTCCCGGGTCTGTCTCATAGCTATGAAAGGAAATCAAATCGATTAAATCCTCCACATATTCAGCCCGGTCAAGGGCCGTAACACCTATGGTAATCGGTGCGTCCGGGTTCAGACTTCTGACCAGTTCAGCAAAGTGTTTTAAAAACCGTTGAACAACACTTTTATGCTCATCATTTTCCGGATTTCTATTACACCAGGGCTCATTCATGACATCCCAAGCTAATATTCGTGGGTCGTTGAGGAATGTTCCCACAATATCCTTCACATATTTTTCAAGCTTATCCCAATGCTCGGGAAATAAATAATCGTAGCCGGGGTTCGCTATCCATCTTCTCCAATGGATGTCCTCCCCTTGCTCTTTAAAGTCTTTTTCCTCTATCCCGCAGGAATCGAACAAAATCGGCATGACGGTAAGTTTGTGTTTACCACACAAGTCTAAAAATTTCTCAAATCTCTTAAGGATCACGTTCGGGTATTCCCAATCCGGACGGCAATCCAGCCATACTCTAACGCTATTTAAACCCATGGATTGAGCATATTCCAATTCCCGGTCTATCACTCGAGGATCAAATCTTCCCCACATCTCCACACTGTTCCGGGCATAGGAGGCGATATAATTTGCCCCATGCACACCCTGCCACTTTTTCGGGTTATCCATTTTTCACTATGTAGATAAACTAATTACCAAAGTAAGACTCAAGGAAAGCAAAAGATGCTTCATTAAGGTGAATCTATAATATTCGAAACTTCGATGAGATTTCCGTCCGGGTCGCGAAGGTAAATTGATGAAATTAGCTCTACAGCTCCGGTTCTTTTGACAGGACCTTCCAAAATATCCACATCACAAGAACGGATATGATCGATTACTTCCGATAATGGAATTTTGGTAATAAAACAAAGGTCCGCTGAACCTGGCGTTGGATGTGATGCCTTTGGATCGAATTCGTTTCCGTATTCGTGCAGGTTAATCTTTTGTTTACCGAAGACCAATGCTTTACGATTATTGCCAAAAGTGATTTCTTTCATACCAAGTACGCTGGTATAAAATGAGCAGGTAATGGCTATGTCATTAACCGTAAGTACTAAGTGATCAAGTCGGTCTATCTTCATAAATAATAATCAGTACAATTCGCCTAATTATGGGTGTAAATATCCCATTTGAGATATTTGCCGACAGCTTCCTGCAACACATTTTTCGATTGAGAAAGATTGATGGCGACATGGTGTTCAAACCCGTTTTCACAAATGAAACGGAGTAATTTTTGTAAGTTAGGAATATGGCATACACCATACCCGCCAAACGTATCAAATTCTTTACCAGAGAACTCCCCTTCGCCGGAATAACATTTAATCCTTCCGTTTACATCATCGGTAGAAACCCTGAAATAAGTAAACATAGATGATTTTATACTTCCCTCAATTGTGCCGTATGTATTCTCTTTGCCGACTGTGCCGGCGATAATGGCCTGATAATTCATGCAGGAAGATTTCAAAAGATCCTTGGCAATATTTGAGCAATGGAAAAGGATTGTTTTATCAGGATCATCATCCACATTATTATTCCAATCCAGAATAGCGCTGGGTTGGTTGGAAGCCAGTTGCAGGGCATACATGGCAATCAATCCTCCCATATCCACTTCGCAGGCGCTGGGTAACAGGGATTGGCTCATCATACTCATCAATGTACATGGCACAACGCCATAATATTCTTCCATAGACGTCCAGCATTGTATCGCGGAACCCACCAGGTCTTTTTCTTGCATCCAGCCGCTGATGACAACACCCATTTTTGCCATTTTAAGGATTGCGTTTTTGTTAACCCCGGAGGTCATCGTGTAATTATTTATTGATTCAATATAATCAGTCACTTTTTGGTCGTCATTTTTTAGCCTGTCAATCATTCCAAAGATTTCAGACAAGTCAATGGTTTCGATACTGATCCCGGTAGCCTCCAACAGCTTTTCGCTGTATCTGACGGTATTGAAAGCCCCGGTCCGGGCACCGATGGCGCCGAAACGCGCTTGTTTCAACCCTTTTGCCACCCGGCAAATCGCCGCAAAATTATTCAGATCATCTTTAAAGCTGGCCGATGACGGAGAATCACAATGCAATGTCGTTAACGTAAAAGGAATACCGTATTGTTTTAAATTATTACAAACGGATATTTTACCGCAAAAGGAATCCCTGCGCTGCCCCATCTTCAGATCAGTCATAACATCGGGAAAGGCGCTGACCAACACCGGCACATCTAATCCGGAATAACGAATTGCATCGGCAACCCCTTTTTCATCGCCGAAATTGGGTAGACTTACGATAATTCCATCAATTTTGTCAGTATTCTCCTTGAAAAGCTCGGCGCACTTCCGGGCGTCCGCATACGTTTCAACCACACCTAAATTCGTATCCTCAGTAGATAAACAAACCGAATCATACTCAAGATCGGAAATTAGTTTCAGCATTTCCGTTCTCCCGCTCTCCGCTAATGTGCCGGGGAAAAACCCACGGTTGCCGATAATCAATCCAAATGTATTTTTGTTCTCACTCATTTCTCTTTTTCTCCAATACCTTGTTGTCCATAATAGGAATCTTTGCCATGTTTACGTAAATAATGCTTATCAAGTAATGTTTGCTTTATGCCTTCTATTTCGGAATTCAGCAAGGATGTGTAAAACGCCATCTTGGCCACTTCTTCTAAAGTAACAGCATTGTACACTGCTTTTTCTACACTTGTCCCCCAAACAAAAGGACCGTGCGAAGCGACTAATACTGCAGGAATATCATCCGGATTAAGTCCTTTTTCTTTAAAAGTACGAACGATTAAGTCCCCGGTCTCCGTTTCGTAATCTCCGCCGATCTCATCATCGGTCATCATTTTCGTCACCGGTATTTCCCCGTAAAAATGATCCGCGTGAGTGGTCCCCAAACAAGGGATCGGTTTATGCGCCTGGGCAAAAATGGTGGAATAGACAGAATGCGTGTGAACAATCCCTTCAACATTTTTGAGTTTATTATAAAGAACCAAATGGGTATTCGTATCGGTTGACGGGTGGTATTCTCCTTCGACAACTTGTCCGTCTAATTTGATAAGCACAATATCTTCCGGTTTTAATGTATCATAATCCACGCCACTGGGTTTGATAGCAATGATCCCTTTTTCTCTATCAATTCCACTGACATTACCCCAAGTAAATATGACGAGCCCTCTTTTATAAATATCAATATTGGCATTGTAAACTTTCTTTTTTAATTCAGTTAGCATTACATCTTCCCCCTAAATTTTCTCAGAATACTCTTTTTTTATTCGCAGTAACTCTTTCATAATGTGGTAAAGATTTTCCTGATATTTCTTTACGCCAAACGTGTCGTGCAGACTTCGATACAAACCATAAAGTTCTCTATATATTTGATGGTTTTTATCAGAAGGATAGTAGATTGTTTTACCTTTTGCAAACATATTTTTTTGTGCTTCCTCAACGCTGTCGTATCCTCCGCCTTTGGATCCTGCAACCACAGCTCCGAATATTGCCGAACCCAAAGCACATGTTTCCAGCGAACCGGCTATTTCCATGGGTCTGCCAATAACGTCAGCATATATTTGCATAAACATAGGATTTTTATTGGCAATTCCCCCACAATTGACTACTCTCAAAATTTCATCTCCATATTCTTCAAACCTTTCAATAATTCTGAGTGCGCCGAAGGCGGTAGATTCTATTATGGCACGATAAATTTCTGCCTGAGTGGTTTGCAATGTCTGACCGACCAACAGTCCCGACAATTCCACATCAACCAAAATCGTTCGATTCCCGTTGTTCCAGTCCAATGCTAAAAGACCACTCTCTCCCGGTTGTAGTTTACTAGCCTTTTCCGTCAAAACATTATGGTAACCAGAATCCCTTGCACAAATTTTTTCCACAAACCAGTTCAGGATATCACCCACAGCAGATTGTCCGGCTTCGATACCAAAATACCCCGGTAAAACCGAACCGTTTACAATTCCGCACACACCGGGAATATCATCCACTTTATGTTCGACTGGGGATACGGTTATATCGCAAGTGGACGTACCGATGATTTTAACCAAAACACCTTTTTCAACACCGGCGCCTACCGCTCCGAAATGGGCATCGAAAGCACCGACTGCTACAGGGATTCTGTGAGTGAATTCAAATTCACTTGTATACGTATCGGAAAGGCAGCCTGCCGCTTCATCTGCCGTATAAGCTTTATCATAAAGTTGATCGCGCAAGTCAGCTAGTTTCGGGTGCAGTTTGGACAGAAACTCTTTATCGGGAAGACCGCCCCACTGTTCGTTAAACATAGCTTTATGTCCGGCAGAACAAATGCCGCGCTTAACCTGTCTAACATCATTTATTCCACAAATATAAGCGGGGACAAAATCCGCTAATTCAATCCATGAGTAAGCAGCATCAAATACATCTTCATCTATATTCAGGCAATGCCATATTTTCGAAAAAAACCATTCCGATGAATAAATACCACCGCATTTTGACAAATATTGGGGGCGGATATTTTGGGCCACTTCCGTAATGGTCTGCGCTTCTTTGGAAGACGAGTGATCCTTCCACAACCATGCCTGGGCATTAATATTGTCTTTAAACTCTGGCGTCATAGTCAGGGGAATGTTTTCCCTGTTCACCGGAATAGGGGTGGAGCCAGTGGTGTCAATCCCTATTCCGATGATCTGATCAGGAGTAATATTTGCAAATTGGTTTGCTGCTTTCAAACAGTGAGAAACAACATACTCAAAGCCTTCAATGTAATCTTCCGGACTCTGCCGGGCTACATGGACATTGGACTTATCCAAAATGATTCCATCATCACCATGCCGGTAATTAAAAACCGCAGAAGCGATTTCCTCTCCGTTGGTAACATCTACGACGACACCGCGAACTGAATTCGTACCATAATCAAGCCCCATTGAAAAATTACGTTCACTCATTATTTTTAATCTCCATCAATTTCAAGCTGACGTCCAAATGTTAATGTGTTTAATATTTGTTTTCATTATCATACATAATCGGGTCAATAACCTAATCCATAATAAGACCACCGTTGACGTCAAGGATTTCTCCGGTGATGTATTCTGCTTCCGATGAGACCAGAAAAGAAACCGCATTGGCAATATCATCCGGGGTTGCTGCCCGTTTTAGAGGTATCCTTTCGTTCACGGCAAAATTCCAGGCTTCTTCCGTAAGGAGTCTGCCTAAAGGTGTGTCCGTGAGGCCGGGAGCAACGGCATTGACATTAATCCCATAGGGCGCCGATTCCACTGCTAATTGGATTGTAAAACGATGTATGCCGGCCTTTGAGACTGCATAAGCAGCGCTGGGATTGGGTGACTGGGTTTTACTCACTACCGACCCGATATTAACGATTTTTCCTTCACGTTTGTCTTTCATCATTTTTAATACTGCCCGGGAACACAAGAAAGCCGCCGTCAGGTTGATGCCAATAACCCGATTCCACTCCTCTAACGATGTCTCTTCTATCCTGCTATCAGTAAAAATGCCTGCATTATTGACGAGAATATCAATTCCATTAAATTTATTAATTGTTTCAGCCACCATATTTTGTACCTGGTTTTCATCAGTGACATCTGTTTTCACTACGAATGTTCTATCTCCGGACGGATCGATTTCATCAACTTGATTCTGACAATTCTCGGGATGTATATCTGCAAAAACTACCCGGGCACCATCTCGGAAAAGCCGTTGAGCAATACCGGCGCCAATACCGAGTCCGGCTCCGGTTACAATCGCTGTTTTACCTTCCAATTTCATTATTTACACCTTCACTTTCAGATTAAAAACATTTATTGCGGTTTTACCCCGCGTTAACCGGCTTTCTTCAGCCGTGAGATTAATGGTATCATATTTGGTAATCTCAACAGGCATATTGCTGGGAATGTCTGATCCGAACATCACCCGGTCAGGACCTATTTCGGTTATTAGCCACTGGATACGGTGAGCAGCACACCAGGAGGTTTCCAGGAAAATATTTTGATATTCATGAGCAGCTACATAAGCTTCAGATACATAAGTGATTGCTCCGGAATGTGCAAGAATTATTGGAACCGTGGGATATTTACTCGCCTTGGTAATGCATAAAGAAGGCAAAGAAAATGGAACTCCGGGACCGGTATGAATCATAACCGGAACGTTAAGGTCCCGAGCTAAATCAAATACCATTGTTGCTCTTTCCGAGATCGGCGAAATGGCATGGCCAAATGTATGTAATTTTATCCCGACAAAGTGTAAAGACCGGATACAGCGTTCAATTTCTTTGGTATATCTTTTTCTGTCAAAATGCGGATTCATTGACGCCAGTCCGAAAATGCGCCCCGGATATTTCTCTGCCAGAGCTGCAATATCATCATGAATATTTTCAGGAATATCTTCTCCCGGATGTGGTTGAACGATGGAAGCATCAATATGATAATCATCCATACTCTTCAATAATTCATCTTCGGAAATCCGAACACCGAACGTTTTGCAATTACCCAAATGTGTATGGGCATCGATTTTTAGCATTTTAGGCATTACTTTCTCCATTCAATTTAAAATACTCATTGGAATTGGTTTTCATTATGCCACCCCCTCATCCTGCATCATTTGGATTTCCTGTTCCGAATATCCAAGCGATTGAAGAATCTCAACCGTATGTTCACCCAATATGGGGGGATGTGTTTTAATCTTGCCGGGTGTATCCGAAAGTTTCATGGGATTGCCGAGAACGGTGACAGAGCCAACGGTCGGGTGGGGAATATCCACAATCATTTCACGTATTTTCAATTGTTCGGATTCAACAACTTCATCAATATTATTAATTGCTCCACAAGGAATCCCTTCCGGTTTCATCTTTTCCAACCAGTATTCCCGGGTGTTTTGAGCAATAATCGGGTATAAAATTCCTTTTAATGCCTCCCGGTTTTTTTCACGGAATTTATTCTGAGCATAACGCTGATCATCCGCTAAATCTTCCCTGTCAATAACTTTACAAAGTTTTCTAAACTGGTAATCGTTGGCAACTCCGATAGTAAAATACCCGTCGCTGGCTTCAAATACCTCATAAGGAACTAATGAAGGATGTTCATTTCCTTTTCTTACGGGAATTTTACCGTTGGCAAAATAAAATCCGGCTCGGTATGTCAAAAGCGAAACCATACTATCCAGAATAGAAATATCTATTTGCTGGCCTTTATTTGTTTTCTCTCTGACCATCAATGCCATCAAAATACTTTGCATAGCGTAGAAACTAGCCACCATATCGGAAAGGGAAGTTCCTACTTTTGTCGGAGGATTCTCCGGAAATCCGCAAATACTCATCAAACCCGATTCACCCTGGATGATCAGATCGTAGGCAGCTTCATTTTTTTGCGGCCCGTTTTGACCATAACCTGAAATACTGCAGTAGATTATTCGGGAATTAATTTTCTTCACTTCATCATAACTAAATCCCATACGAATCAAAGAACCAGGTTTAAAATTCTCAATTAAAACATCGCTTTTCCTGATAAGCCTTCGAATGACTTCCTTGCCCTTTTCGGATCTTAAGTCCAGAGTGATACTTTTCTTATTTCGATTGGTACATATAAAATAGGCACTTTCATCATCGATGAATGGGGGACCCCAATGACGGGAATCATCCCCTCTTCCGGGACGTTCGACTTTTATTATCTCTGCACCCATATCACCTAATTGCATAGTGCAAAAAGGACCTGCGAGCGCTTGTGTCAGATCCAGAACCGTGATTCCTTCTAACGGTGCCTGATTCAACAGGGTTACCTCCTCTTTATTTTCTTTGGCTTATCTTTTTTTTCAGTAGTTTTGTTGCAATAACAGTACGCAGCATTTGTACCGTTCCACCGCCGATAGTGAACATACGCACATCCCGGGCCATCCGTTCGAGTGGATATTCTCTTGAGTATCCATAACCGCCGAAAAGCTGTAAGGCATCATTGGTAACTTGAATGGCGGCGTCACCGGTGAATGCTTTGGCAATAGCAGCCTCCATGTGATCAGGCAAGCCATAGCCGGCGTTATTGGCTGCTCTGTGAAGCAATAAACGGGAAGCCTCCAGTTTGATATGCATATCTGCTAACATCCACTGTACTCCTTGAAAATCGCTAATAGGGCGACCAAATTGTTTCCTTTCCTGCACGTAGGTAACTGCTTCATCCATGGCTCCCTGGGCTATTCCTAAGGCGACTGTAGCTGCCCCCAGACGTTGTCCATTGTAAGCAGTCATTAACTTTTTAAATCCGTCACCGGCTCCGACTAAAAGATTTTCTTCGGGAACAACACAATCTTCAAAAAATAGTTGTGTTTCCGGTATACCGCGCAAACCCATCATCGGTTCACGTTTACCTACTTTAAATCCGGGTGTGCCGGCGTCAACAAAAATACCACCGATTCCTTTAGCCCCGGGTTCATCATTTAAACGGGCAAATACCAAATAAATATTTGACACACCGCCGCCGGTGATGAAACATTTACTCCCGTTTAACACATAATTTGATCCCTGCTTTTCGGCTTTGGTTGATAATTCCGTGGCCGCTGAACCGGCATTCGGCTCTGTAATTGCAATGGCCGGTTTATCACCATTACAGACCATCGGCAGATACTTTTTCTTTTGGGCTTCCGTACCGTGAATCATCAGTGCGCCCACAACACCCATATTGGTTTCTACAACAATTCTGGCTGTTGTTCCACAGGTTTTGGCAATTTCTTCCACAACGAGAAGAGCATCGATTAACGGTCTTCCACCACCGCCATATTCAGGCGGTATTGTCATACCAATTAATCCAAGATCAACCAGACGTTTCACATTTTCATGGGGATAAGTTTCGGTTTGATCCCAATGTGCAGCTTTTTGTTTAAACTCTTTCTGTGCCAGGTCCCTTGCTGTTTTTACCAGCATCTCCTGTTCTTCTGTCAATTTAAAACTCATTTTTTATCCTTTTCTACTTTAGTGTTAATACTTCCGGATTTATTACCGCTTCTGGTTTTTCGCCGTTAATTATTTTTACAGCATTTTCCGCTGCTGTAAAACACATTCGAGCCAGGGACTCCCGTGAATAGCTGGACATATGGGGTGTTGCCACTACGTTAGGAAAATCCAGGAGAGGATTACCCATAGCCGGTTCCTGTTCATAAACATCCAAAGCGGTGCCGGCTATTATCCCATCTTTCAATGCCTTATAAAGGGCTTTTTCATCTACGGTACCTCCGCGTGATGTATTCACTAACAGCGCGGTCGATCTCATTTTCCCCAGTTCATCAGCGCCAATCAGATACTTGGTAGATGCCGATCCCGGCACATGGATGGTTATAAAATCTGCATTCTTAAGAAGATCATTAATGGTAACATAGTTAATACCATGTTCCGCAGCAAATTCCTCATCCTGATATACATCATAAGCTAAAATGTTCATGTCAAACCCTCTGGCCCTCGACGCTACAGCCTTTCCAATCCGTCCCAAGCCAATAATTCCTATGGTTTTGTTCCAGAGTTCGGTTCCAATCAACGGTTTCCATTCACCATTTAACAGATATGAATTTGCCTCGATAACTCGCCGAGCTAATGATAATAGGAGAGTAAAGGTCAAATCAGCCACTGACTGACAGTTAGCGTTTGGTGTATTTGTAACAACGATGTTTCTCTTTGTTGCTGCAGGAATGTCAATGCGGTCTAATCCTATCCCAACCTTAGAAATGATTTTTAATTGTTTTGCTGTATCCATAACTCGAGCTGTAATCCAGTCCTCACCTGCGATAATAACTTCAAAATCAGAGATAATGGGTATGATTTTTTCTTCGGGCATATTGAATTCACCCAGGGGATTAAACAGCACATCACAATCATGATCTTTTAAATAGTCAAATGCTTCTTCTCCTTGCATCGAAAAGGCCCTTGCCGTTACGAGAACTTTATTCATATATACCTTTCATAAGTAGTGTAATATTCATTTCTATTTGATAAGCATCATTTTATTAACCACTGTGGCATTTCCACCTGTCAGCAGTGAAAAATATAATCCACTTGGAACTGATAAACTCTTATCGTCTCTCCCATTCCACGAAACTGTTTTATATCCTCGAGACTGTTTTTCATTTACAAGTGTTTTTACTTTGCCACCGGTAATATCATAAATTTCTAAAAGAACATTTACTGATAACGGCAGTTCGTATTGAATAACAGTTTCCGTATTAAAAGGGTTGGGATAATTTTGATAAATCATAAACTGACCCGGAGTAAGATTATCGTCTTTCTCAACAACAGAAACAGTGTGTGAGGGGAAAAAGCCTGTTAACACAATTACCGTGATAGAATGGGCCGGAAATGTGTACTCAAAATTTGATGATACACCAGAGATAGAAAAGGAATCAATTTCTATAACATTAGGATCAGTGAGTGTATTCATATCAGTTATATTTGCCGAATTAATCAGATAAACTGAAGCAATGGAATCAATATCCGGTTCCGGATTGCCAGAAATCGTAACCGATGTTATCATTTCGTTATAGCCACTTTTGTTTACGACTTTCAGAATGAGGCGGTCGTTAGCCTCATTTTTTGTAGCCACTGCATCAAGATATGGAACATCATCAACCAAATAAGTATTAAAATTATTACTGACAACATCGACAGCCAGTTTATTCGGAGCATAATTCGCGCGATACAAATCCAGCGTTAAATAGGTTGGGGAAGTAAAAAGCCGCTGATTGTCATAATGGATAAGATTATGCCTTGGATATGGAATGTATTGGTAAGCCGCATCGCCGCGAAACAAAGGCCATACCCCGGATTGATAAACAATATGGGATATTCGTTCCAGGGAATTAAACATACCGGCGGCAAAAAGGCCTTCTTTTAACGTCCACCCCAAGGCGTTTCCACCACCTACATTGGTATTATTGTTCCATTCATTGAAAGAAATGAGGATATTATTCCCGGGGACATAAGAATCAATAATATTTTTTATATTGTTGAAGTTGTTTTCAACATAATTCGGATAAGACATTGAATTTATATATCCATTTCTGTAATACCGGTGTATGCTTAAAAAGTCCATATACTCGCCGGCAACTTGCAATAAGTTAGTTCTCCACTGTGACGACTGATTTCCATCTTCGGCAATTAACAGAATCGACGGATCCTTTTCTTTCATCGCAGTTGCAAACTGAACAAATCTATTGGCATAATCCGATGCTGAAATTTGCCAGGGTTCATTGCCAATATTCCAATATTTAACATTGTACGGCTCAAGATGGCCGTTGGCGGCGCGTAAATTTCCAAATGGGGTCGTTACATCACCGTTACAATATTCCACCCAATTTACTGCATTAGTAATATATTCCTCTGGCAAGGGACCATTAATTGCATAACCGCTGTTAATGGAAAGGATGGGTTCTGCTCCACCAATGTCCTCTAAAAACTGCATAAACTCATCAGTCCCAAATTGATTCGGAACCAGTTCCGGATACCATTGATTTCTTACATCGGAGGCATATACTAACGTTGTCGGACGGTCATCCTTATCGCCTATTCCATCTCTCCAATCATACTGCTCAGCTATTAATCCGCCGGGCCATCTAACACTGGTTGGACGCGTTTGAACAAGTTTTTCCATGATATCCAAACGAGTTCCATGACCCAGGTAATTATTTTCAGGCATAAGTACAACCTGGTCAACCCACAATATTCCATTTTCAGTAAAAGTAATTTGTAATTGGGCATCAGCGACCGTTGCGGAAGACGTCAAAATTGCAGAATATTTTGTCCAATTTACAGGAATAGAATCAAATACTACCTGATCATAAGTGCCATATTCTCCTACCAAAGATACTGTTACGTTGCCTTCCAGATTGTTTTGGCGAAGAAAAAGACCGAGCGAATACGTCTTTCCGGTTTCAATATTGAGTCCTTCCTGCGCAATCCCACCATAGCCGTTTGTGAAGGAAGTAATCTGGATTTTTTGGGAATAATCGGTATTCAGGGGATCAACCGGATCGTGATAATATGATATTACATTTGTCCCCTCTCCGACAGGTATCCACTTATCTGCAAGTCCGTCATTGTTCGCATCCCCTTCCATACTTTTACCGTCTATCATGTCAGCCCAAAGACCCAGATTTATTTCGTTTCCGAAGTTTTCAAATCCGGTACCATAAAGCAAAGGGCTGATCTCACCGGTTACCGAATCTGTGTATACGGTGATACCCTGTCCTTTAATAATATCGATATTTAGTAAGAGGACCATAATATTGAGGCACAATGGAAATCTGATAGATTTTGGGTAAACACTCAAAACGTTTGTGTTTTTATTTATTCTCCTGATTTTAATGAGTTAACAGTTTTACAGTGTGAAAATGGCCATTCGTTTTTCGGTCATTTCCTCAATTGCAAAACGAACACCTTCCCGGCCGAGACCGCTCTTCTTAACTCCGCCATACGGCATATTATCCACACGAAATCCCGGAATATCGTTAATAAGCAAGGAACCGACCTCAATCTCTTTTATTGCTTTGAAAGCCAGGTTCACATTATCTGTGAAAATACCCGCATTCAGTCCATAGTCAGATGAGTTAACCATCTTAAACGCATCATCTATTGTATCGTAGGGAACTATACTGACCAAAGGTCCAAAAACTTCATCACAAACCACCGGCATATCCAAATTAACATCCGTAAGAACTGACGGACTACATAACGTTCCGTTTACTTCACCCCCAACACGTAAGTTGGCACCTCCTTTTGCTGCATCTTCAATCCATGTTTGAACCCGCGACGCTTCATCTTTCGATATCATCGGTCCCAAATCGGAATCCTCTGCAAATTGATCCCCAACCTTTAATTGAGATACCATCGGAATTAATATATCCAGAAAAGGTTTATAGATATTTTTATCTACAAAAGCTCTTTGAAGGGAAATGCAAATCTGTCCGGCATTGCCATAACTACCCCTGACAACTGCCTTGGCTGCCTTCTCCAGATCGGTTCCCTCCGTAATAATCACTGCAGCATTGGAACCTAATTCCAATGTAACCATTTTAATTCCTGCTGTTCTGAGGATATACTCTCCCACTGTTCTGCTACCTGTAAAAGTAACCATGGCCACTCTCTCATCAGAAACCAGAATGTCACCAATTTCACTGCTGTTACCGACGACGACACTAAGCGCCTTTGGAGGAAGTCCTGCTTCGATAAGAAACCGGCACACTTTAATCGTAGCAAGCGGTGTTTTTGATGCGGGTTTAATTATAACCGCATTTCCACTTGCGATGGCCGGTGCAATTTTATGCAGAGACAATAGTAATGGATAGTTGAATGGCGCTATTGCCGAGATAATCCCTTTCGGTACTAACCGATAAAATCCCATTCTATTTTTACCCCACGGTTCATAATCCATGGGAATCACCTCACCGCCAATACGTTTTGCTTCTTCAGCAGCCAATCCCACTACCGTCATTGAACGATACACTTCAGTCCGTGCTTCGGAGATAAGCTTCCCCGATTCAGCCGCAACAGTTTTAATTAAATCTTCTTCATTCTGTTTTATTAACTGAGCGGTTTTATGCAGTATCGCTGATCGTTCCAGACTGGTTAGTTCCTTCATCTCGTTAAATCCGGATTCAAGACCGGTCAGGGTTTTATCAATGTCAGCCTTGCTGGCTAATGGAACAGTATCAATTAATGATTCGTCATAAGGATTTTTAATTTCAAGAACACGAGATCTCGTAATCCATTCTCCATTTATGAGTAATTCCATAAATATTCTCCTGCTACGTTAATTCGCAGCGTGTTAATTCTACCGGTTAAATTTATTTCAAGCCGTTCACAAAATCTTGGAGCGGTGGGATGATGAATCCATAAATACTGGTTGCAATGTATTGCGCTCCCAAGTCGATGTATTTTTTTGCAGTATCGACATCTCCAACATAAATTCCAAGATATTTGTCAGATGCGACTGTCAATTTAATAATCCGATCAATAGCATCTTTAACAGCCGGTTCATCCAGTTTACATGGACATCCCAATGAGCCGGAAAGGTCCACCGGGCCGATGTAGATTACGTCGATACCGTCTGTTTCGAGAATTTCAGGTAAATTATTCACTCCTTCCATATTTTCGATATGAACGATAACAAGTGATTCCTGATTAGAGTAATTCAGAAAATCCGGAAGTGACATTTTTGTACCGAAATCTCCTGCCCGGGTCCGGCTTAAACCACGATCGCCCTCAGGATAATATTTAACCGCTTTAACACACGCTTTGGCATCAGGACCTGTGTTTATCTGTGGAACATGGAGACCTTGAACGCCGGTATCCATATAGCGTAATATAATTTCAGTATCATTTTTGGGAACTCGTACAATCGGGGTCGTATCTGATACTTCCGCGGCTCTTGTCAAATTCATGCAGCTTTCTGGACCCATCGGTCCATGTTCTGCATCTAAAACAACGAAATCAAAACCTACATTACCAATTATTTCTACAATCTCCGGTGATATAAACGAAGTAAAATTTCCGATAACAACTTCACCATTTTTCAACTTCTCTTTTGTCCTATTTTTTAACATTAGGCACCTTTCTCTCTAAATTAATTTTATTGAATAACCTAAAAAATTTATGAGATATTTTACATACCATACAACCGAAAACCGAAAACGTTTGCGGTAACGTTTGCATAACACACTATATCCTTGATTTATTACGCACTGTGGATTACAACAAAACTATTATTTTACATTTTATATTGTGCTTTAAAATCTATTGAAATTTGGAATCTAAATACCAAAAGTGCAACAACAGGGATCATTAGCCCTTTTAAATTCAATAAACCTGAGTAATTATTTTTCTCTACGATCTATTCCAAAGCGTCTATTTTGTCGCTTTCTGCGTTCATTATTAACCGGATCCTGTTTTTGTCTTCGGTCCAATCCCCTGCGTCCCTTTTTTCTATTGTCAAAAATGTTATTCATAATATGTATTCCTTGATTAAAATTGACTGTTAACATCAATCAAATTTTCTCAACCGGTTTTGGTTTTAATATTCAATTCCAAACGGTTTAGCTTCAACACAACCATCTTCTTGGTCTGTACAGACTCTCCGGTTCTAATCTGGTTATTCATAAGCCAGAATAGCCATCATGCGTGAAGGGTGTTAAGTGTTTTCAGTGGAGATTAAGCGATAAAACAAAGGTAGATGGGTCTATATTGTTAAATTTCAAGTAAGGTATTTTATCTTCATTACCTGTTAATTTGTAATAGCAAATCACCTTCGATGGGTACAAATTTTGACGCTGATTTAATCAAAGATCCGGCTGTAAGTTTAGGCACACCATATACTTCAACAGAAACACCGAAGTCATGTCTTATTTTGTCTATTAATAAGTCAAAATCACCATCCCCGGACGCTAACACAACCACATTTGATTCCTTTGCATATTCCATCATATCAAGTGTAATTCCAATATCCCAATCACCCTTGGCAGAACCGTCACTTCGTTGAATATACGGCTTTAGTTTTACTTCAAATCCAATTCCTCTAAGTATGTTCTGAAATTGTTTCTGCTTTTCATCACCCCTATCAATAGCGTATGCAATTGCCTTCACAACTTCCCTATTTGAAGTTGCCCTATCCCAAAAAACGTTATAGTCGAAATGACAATTGTAGAACTGTTTTGTAGTGTAGTAAATGTTCTGAACGTCTACAAAAACGGTAACTTTTTCCATAAATTGGCCCACCTTACTTATTTGTATTTTTTATAACCCAACGGTACAGGATTTAAACAGCCAAAGTGAGTTTAATATTTCTAATTTATATGTGTTCATTGCAACAATCCTCATTTCCAACGTACAATCCAAATGAAATTCCTATTAGGTTAATGGAATTTATACACCGGGAGGATTAGTTTGAACAGAAATTATAACGAATGCTGATTTTAATAGACAATCCTTGTCCTGAAATAGATTGAATTTAATTAAAAGTATTTCTTCCAAGTTTCGGTTGACTCAGGCCAACGGGAGGTCACTTTTTTCAAGTTTGTCCAGAAATCCACACCGCTACGACCGGTAATATCCCCATGGCCGTATTTAGATTCATTCCAGCCACCGAAGCTGAATGGCTCTCTTGGGACGGGTACACCGATATTAATACCAATCATCCCGGCAGATGCAGATTCAGAGATGGTTTTGGCCACCTGTCCTGAGGTAGTAAATACCGCCGCTGCGTTCCCGTATGGATTTTCATTCTCAATCTTCATGGCGCTTTCCAATGTTTCGGTTCGTACAATCGTAAGGACGGGACCAAAAATCTCTTCCGTCGCGCATGGCCATTCAGGACCAACACCGTCCAGAATTGTGGGACCCAGCCAGTATCCGTCAGGATAGCCTTCAGGTGGACTTGGATTTCGGCCATCGACCAACACTTTGGCACCCATGGCTTCCGCTTCATCAATATATCCCGTGATTCTTTCCAATGCTACCTTGCTGACGATGGTTCCCATATCCACACCTAATTGAAATGATTTTGCTTCTTCTACCAGTTGATTAATGATGGAATCAACATCCGCAACAGCCACAGTTACACTGGCCGCCATGCACCTCTGCCCTGCACTACCCATGGAACTGGCTAATAATCCTTTTGCAGTAGAATCCTGGTCCGCATCAGGCACAACGATCATATAATTTTTAGCTCCGCCCAAACAGAGAGCACGCTTCCCCGATGCTGTAGAACGGGAGTAGACAATTTTTGCCACTTTGGATGAACCAACAAATGCAACTGCTTTAATATCGGGATGTTCACAAATGCTTTCCACCGCTTCCTGCGATCCGTTTACGACGTTTAACACCCCATCGGGTAATCCGGCTTCTTTATAATACTCAGCTAATTTCAATGCTGCAAGTGGCGTCTGCTCGGAGGGTTTTAAAATAAAACAATTTCCTGAGGTGATGGATATTGGAATCATCCATAGTGGAACCATTACAGGAAAATTAAACGGCGTAATCCCCGCCACAACACCTAAGGGTTCATGGGTCATAGTGCAACTGATACCATTGCCGACATTGGACGATTCACCTTGTAACATATTGGGCAATGATATGGCGAATTCTATCACTTCTATTCCCCGGAGAATACTCCCCTTCGCATCTGCGACTGTTTTTCCATTATCCAACGCAATCAAGTGCGCCAAATGTTCAATATCTTTTTCCATGATAGATTTCAAGTTGAACATCACCTGTGCCCGGTCACGGATATTTGTTGCTGCCCATGCTGGGAATGCAGTATTCGCATTTTTTACTGCAAGATCAATGTCATCACTATTTGAATCAGGAATAGTGGCAATCTCCTTGTTAAAATAGGGTGAAATAACGGAAATTGATTTTCCGGAGGATGAATCGTGAAAGCTGCCACCGATCCAATTTTGTTTTGCACCGAGGTTTTGTAATTGAAGTATTTTACTCATTTTAATCCTTTATGTTTTGTTTTTCAAAATTCTTCCAGCCCATCGTACGCCCTGAGGATAGCGATTCAATCTATTTGCTACCACGGAATAACTGGATTTGATTGTGCTATGGCCCATGATGATATTTTTTATTTTTCTACCAAATTTGTGCTTAAGTAAAGGGATTTACTGTACTGTTATAATTTCTGCTGTTAATTTGTCTCATACTCTTCTCGGACGATTTTCCTGTTAAACATTGGTCTTGCCTGCTGCAAACGCTTATTAGCGATTAATTTCAGTTAACTGGATTAAAGTATCATAATTTTTGTTCAAGGAAGCCTGAAACGATTGATTTGTTGAAGAAAGTTTGTCATACGAGAGTTTAGTGCCCTTATGGATATTTATGATCGGTCCTTTAACAAAAATATCAGAAATCAACCTAATAGTTGATTCATTTTTTAAAACAGGGCAACCAGTCAATGCAAAAAATGTAATGATTCTCATGTCGCCTATTAGAAGGTCGGCAATCATGATGCACGCAACTTCATTCTCAATAGGAAAATCAGGGTCAAATGGAAATTCTAACAATATTTGTTTTGGATCGCTATTCAATATTCCATGCAAATCCGAGATTCGTTTCTCCATATTCATGATATCAAGAATACTGGTTTTAATTTTGTTAGTCTTGATTTCAAGACTATGACAAATTGAGATAGCTTTTGAAATAGTTTTATATATTATACTATCCTTTGTTGGTCCATTGCCGGAGTTCATCTTACCAGAAAACACTGGTTGCCCATCTGGTGCAATGATGATCGATACATCATTACTTTTTGAGTGCAAAATATCAAGAGTCCAGAACACATCATGAAGATCATCAATGGGATACGCCTTGTTCTCATCAAGAGTTAATGTGAAATGGAGTTTGTCCTTAAATGGTTGAATTAAAAACTCAAAATAATCGCATACAAGTCGGAATTTTATATATTCCTTTGGTATTAAAGAATTTATATCAGAATTGTAGAAATCGGTTTCAAATGTTACCTGCTTAAGAAGTTTGTTCTCAATGAATGTAATGGAGGTTTTACATACCGGTTTAACATCAAGAATTTTCAATATTCCGGTATCACTATCCAATAGAGGTTGTTCAGATATTAGTCCAAAACGAGTGTGTTTAGCTGTGAAATGATCAATAGATAGTTCATCACGAATGCCTAACGTTAAATCAAGCATATTCTCAAATATTTCATCTTTTGTTCCCGATGTTGAGAATGTGAGTGTACCTCCACCTTCTTCAAATCCCAAAGATTTGAGCAAGTCTTTTTTCCAAGTAACATATTCTTCCATTCCTTTGGAAACATATGATGAAATCATATTGCGAAGAGTTTCACCCAAAATTGGAGTGCACAAATGAGTATCATCATATTTGATTCTCAATGAATGCTTGTTCAGCTTGTTGCCTTTACCCTTAATTTCTAATTCTCGTACTCTTTTTAATATTTTCGCGATTAGATTTTTCCCTAAATGAACGAGATGAATTGAGTCAGGTTCGTGGCTAGTTTCTGAGGGATAATGCAAGAAAATAAAAAATACTGGTAGTTGGGCTTTTGTAAGCCTGAAGAGGTTTGATATTTTAACACTCACATAATCCCTTGAATCAAGCGATGCCTTGACTTGAACCTTGCACTCGATGGGTGCCGGGAGTAGATCTTGGGGCATATTAGTGTACGC
>CAJVYU010000013.1 GCA_913009735.1 uncultured Fidelibacterota bacterium | reverse complement strand
ATACTCTTTATTTGGTTAGTAACTTGGTAGTATGTTTTTATTTTTTTTTTTTTTTCAAGCAGAAGACGGCATACGAGATAAAGGAATGTGACTGGAGTTCAGACGTGTGCTCTTCCGATCTGTCACGTCCTGCATGAGTTTCATAATTAATAAATTTTACAACTAAACAAAACTTTGAGGATTAATCAGGCGCTTTCACTCTTCCAAAACCTTCATAGGTTAAACTACCCAAATACAAATATCCATTATGCTCTTCAACACTGGTAATGGGCGAAAAGGATTCCGGCGAAGGATCCTGGAGATTATGAATGACGTTTCCATCGCCATCAATCCCCATAATAAAACCATAGCGATCCGGAGCTGGTTGTAACGATTCCGGAAGACGCATTATCATTTTACGTAAAAAAGGTTTATCCGCCAAATTGTCTATAATCTCCTTCCGTTTGGACGGAAATGCTACCCAGAAGATTCCCTTCCCATTGGAAGATACTCCATCAGGAATGCCCGGCAAATTTTCCATTAATATTTCCGACTGACCTGCTCTTTCTCCGGAAATCCACACTTTTTGAATTCTGTATTCAGATGTTTCATTCACTAAAATATATGATTGATCGGGACTAACAGCTACTCCATTTGCAAAATAGAGCCCATCTAAAATAACTTTAACTTCTTTCGTTTTTGGATTGTAAGCGATTAATCGACCATAAGGTCTGTGCTCAATAATATCAGCTCGATAATTTTCAATTGCCCAGCGATTAGACGCATCGGTGAAATAAATGGTTCCGTCCTCGGCGATATCTACATCGTCTGTGAAACCGAAAGGAACACCATCTGCTTCGGTACATAAGATTGTTAGTTGACTTTCCGGAGATGCCGATAAAAGTCCTTTCCTGCTATCACATATTATGAGATTTCCTTGAGCATCAAATTCCAACCCCAAAGGTCGACCCATTGTATTGACGAACACGTCTCCATTGTCACCATTTGCATCATACCGCATTATTCGTCCGTCTTCAAAAGGGGCATAAATCCTTCCTTCTCTGTCCACATCAATATCTTCCGGACCTATACCGTCTCCAATTCCAAGTATTTCAGCATCATGCAAATAGGTATTAGGAGCAAACTCTCCGGTCATTGTCGGCGCTGGGAGCGGATTCCAGGAAACGGGTTCGATTTCCACAGGCCAAAAACATAAATACAAAATGATTAAAAGAAAAATGATCCCAATTGATTTTAGTATTTTCATTTCTTTATTCTCTATTTTAGTTCTATTAAAGATAATTTGGAGTCTTGTATTAACTGCAAAGAACGCAAAATTTTACGCAAAGTTCGCTGTGGATTATAATCCATTTACTACTCTTTTTATTCCATATTTTAATAAGACTAAAATTAAATTTATCAACCAATCTGGTCAGAGTGCTTTATGCACTTCAATTGCGATTCCGATTATCTTATTTGAAATTTCGTTTTCTGTCAAAGTTTTTCTTGGCATTCTTTGCGTATTACTTTCCGGTCTTTGCGGTTAAGATGAATATTTTTATTTCTTAATCCTCTTTTTACTTAATTCAGTAACTCCAAATTTGCGAATAACCGTATCACCTAATACAGGTGAAATTTGCCCAATGGCTAATAAAGGTTTCATGGGACCTTTATTGACAATGATTTCAGTTTTGTTTTGTAATTCCATTATCGAGGTAACCTTTCATCCATATCAGCCACAACATATGCCATAATAGCCATTGTTGCCACACAGCGATTAAATTCATTTTTATCCAATTTATCAATAGTATCAGCATTTGTATGATGATACCAAAAGTATTTGGATCCTTCGACTTTTAATCCCATTCCCGGCACGCCTTCTTTCATGATTGGGCCAATATCGGCTCCTCCTCCATCATCACCTATAAAATTCGACCCGATGGGTTCAAGCAAACCGGCGATGTCTTGTACGATCGCTCGTGCTTCGTCGGAGCCGGAAAATCCAAATCCCTCGGGGTTGAACACACCACCGTCCGATTCAATAGCAAGGATATGGTTTTCCAGTTCATTTTTATAATTATCCCTATAAGCATTTCCACCCCGAAGTCCATTTTCCTCATTGGTCCACATGACCACTCGAATGGTACGTTTGGGTTGCAGTCCCAATTCTTTGATTAAACGTACTGCTTCCCAGGCAGCTACACACCCTCCGGCATCATCCATAGCGCCCTGGCCAACATCCCAAGAATCAATATGTCCACCAATAACAATCACTTCTTCCGGATATTCTGAACCGGGTAATTCGGCAACTATATTGCGGCTCCAGCTTTCAGGAAGTGAACGCGCATCCATCTTCAGTTTAACAGTGATTTTTCCACCTCTATCCTGGATGCGTTGAAACATGGCCGCATCTTCCAACGTAATCGCAGCAAAAGGGATTTTCTTTACACTATCCTCATAAGCCGTACCTCCAGTATGGGGTGTATTCATGGAAAAAGGTCCTACAGAGCGAATCAACCCTGCGATGGCGCCGGCTTTTGCAGCAGCAACAGCACCACCATAACGATATCCGACTGTTTCTCCGTAGTTTGTAAATGGCACATTGAATAAAACGATTTTTCCTTTTGCTTTTTCTGCTTTTTTTTCTAAATCGTCGTAATTATTCACTACAAACACATCACCGCGAATTCCTTTTTTAGGAGTCCCAATACTTCCACCCAAACCTAAAATATGCATGTTCTTCTTATGGGGCTGAATTAATTCCAGAGATTCCTCTCCTCTGACCCACCGGGGTACTTTTACCCTTTCACCGCGGACATTGGCAAGCCCGTCATTCTCCATCTGTTTCAATATCCAGTCTATGGCGTCTTCCAGGTTTTGTGTACCCGTAAATCTTGGACCAAAGGTGTCACAGAGTTCTGCCAGCCTTTCAAAACCTGCGTCATTATTTAACGAAGCTTGTATTATTCTTTCAGCATTGGGTTTATATTGTTCAGAAATATCGCCGGAAATAATAAATACCGGTAATGCTAAAAATGTAATGAGTAATCTTTTCTTATTCATGGGTATCAATTATGTATTTTGATTAAAAACAGCAGTAAATATAGCACAAAAGAAAAACCCCCGATAGAAAAACGAGTGCTTCTGAAGAGAGCGAGAGACCCGCCTAATTCGGGCAGGCGAGGTTTTCCGACAAGTCGGGAAGACATCCACCTTGGACAAATCTAAATTATTTCCAATTCTTAATTAATTTTTCAACCAATTTTTTACTTCTAGTTCTCTTTTTATCGCTTCACTTTTTGTTGGATATTGTTCACAATACACAACTTTCCATGGAATTCCAGATTTCGTAGATTTTGTCCAACCTTCATTATGGCGCTTAAGACGAATATCAACATCAGAAGTATGACCGTAATAATAACGGCCTCTTCTTTTAGAGTATAAAATATAAAAATAATACATAAATAAAACAGCCTCCCACTTATAACGAAGGCTGACTCTCGAGCGAGAGACGAGAATCGAACTCGCGACATCCACGTTGGCAACGTGGTGCTCTACCAGCTGAGCTACTCTCGCATAAAATTGGGGCGGAAAATTACGGTCTTATAGGTATCCATTCAATCGTATTTTGGCAGAAATTCAAACTTTCTTTCCTGTCGGTTTAAAACGACAAAACTCATTACAAGAAAAATAATATCACGAATAATAGTGGTTAATCCTATATTTTCACCATCAGCACTCACTTTAAAGCAGCCGCAGGAAATGTCAATACCTCTCAGCAGCGCTTGAGAAATTATTAGAATAAATCCAATCATCATCATGATGCTCAAGAGCGTTGCTCCATCCACAAAAATTCCTGCAAGAAAACAAATGCCAATAATCAGCTCTAACCATGGAAGTACAATGGCTACTAAATTTTCTAATCCAAATGGTAATGCCTTATAATATCCAATCTGCTTGGCAAATTCTTCGGGATGAGTAATTTTATCGAGACTGGCGTAAATAAACATGATACCCAAGATAATCCGGCATAATAGTACAACTGCATTTTTGATATCTTGACTCATTCGATGGGATATCCTGCCTTTTTCCATTCGATCCAACCACCTTTAAATACCAATAATTTATTAAACCCTTCGTTGTATAAATCATAAGCCAATTCTTCACTGGAACCACATTCATCTTCACTGCAATACACGACGACAGGATCATTTCTGGACTGTAATGAATCCAACTTGAACATTAATTCCATTAAAAAACCGCTGTTCCACGCATTTTTAATGTGTCCATTAGCAAAATATTCATCGTCACGAGCATCAACAAAAACAACACCCTGATCAAATAGTCGTTTGGCTTGGGATAATGTGATGGCAACCGGTTCACCAAAAACATCATCTATATTTTCCGAAACCTCGATTTCTTTTGCAAAAATTGAAATCCCATCAGACCGTATTGAATTAGAAATTATGCCAACGACGAACGACACCAAAATCAAAGCCAACATCTGGTTTAATGGAACCCGAAACATGGTATCAATTTATAATGGTTTTCGTTTTAAAAGGACTCGATTTTGGTTTAATGATATTCTTTGAAACTTTAATAGGCTTTCTACGCAAAGATTTACACGTTGCCAACGTTTTGTTAACAAATGCTAAAAGTTCCGGATCTTCACCAACACTTTTAGAAAGGGAAATATTTTCATATTTAGTGGTATTTACCGTGTTAGCCATAATGGTTTCATATTTAGTGGTTTGCTGGCGATAATCGGTGATTAACTTTATTATAGAAGGATTGTCAGCATAAATTTCCTCAAGAGAACGATTAGGGTCTTTTGCTTGCAGACTTTTCAAGCGCTTGTTAATAGATGAAAGTTTTTCCTTTGCAGTTGAAATATCGATAAGAGGATCATTAACATTATTAATGTTCATTTCTACTACAGATAAATATTTTCCCTGGATTCCATTACCATATATATACGGCCCATTTTCGACTTGTTTTGAAGAAGGTCTGGTTTTTTGTGTATTTCGACTGAAAAAAATGTAATTCGCATCCGGAAAATCAGTGGCTAGTGTTTTTGTTTGTTTATTCTGAACATTCGCCAGCAAAACAATATAATCAACCTTTTGTTTCAATTCCTGAATTATTGCATTCCCGGTTTCTTTATAAGGCCGTTTTTTCACATCAACAATATGAGTCGGGACATGATTCGTAACACCCGTAATACCAATCTTGAATCCGCTTCTTTCAACAATAGTATACGGTTCAAATAATAATTGATCGTTTATATCGGTTAAATTCGCGGATATGAAAGGAATATTGAATTCTTCCTGTAAGGAATATATAAAATCAGAACCGGTAGCAAGATCAAACCCTCCGACGTTTAGGGCATCACAGCCGATTTTTTCATAACCATACATAAGTGCCTTTGCCTGCAGTTTATCGGCTTCGACATTTCGGGCTGCTAATACTGAAGAAGCAAAAAGCGCATCCCCGGCATCGATTATAATCGGATCAATACCCTTTTCCGTACGGTAATTATTGACAAATACTGACTTTCTGGACAGACCGCCCACAGGATTCTTTTTTCAGCCGCAGGGATCTAACTGACCCCGGACATTTGAAGTGAATATCAGGGTCAAAAAACCATTTTTTCTTGGCTTTTCACAACTAATAAAGTTTAATGAGAACAAAATTAATAATGTGTATTTCACGATTTTCATAATTTAAATCTTCTGTGTTTATGATTAATAAAGAAACGGCTTCTCAACCACCGCTGGTTTTGGCGTTATACCCTTTTGTTTTTAAAATGTTCACAATTTTTTCACGATGATCACCTTGGATGAGAATTTCCCCATCTTTGACGGAACCGCCTGAACTACAAGATAATTTCAGCACTTTACCTAATGCTTTCATATCACTTTCTTTTCCAACAAATCCCTTAATGACTGTAACCATCCTTCCACCACCTAATCGCTGCCGCCAAACCCTTAATTGCTGATCTTTTGGATCCAACGTTATCGCTTCCTCAAACTCAACGTCTTGCTGAAAACTGTGAGATGTGGAATAGACTACTTTTGAATAGCGAGCCATTATTTCAATAATAGAATTTTGAATGATTTAGAAAAATGCTGACCATTTATTCTTATTAAATATACTCCGCTTGTCAGATTATTTCCTTGCACGTTTATTTCGTGTTGACCACTTGAATATTCATTATTGGATATATTTTTTACAAATTTACCTTTTAAATCAAATAAATCAACATTAATGAAACCGGGTGTTAGTAATTCAAATTGAATGGTCGTGGAAGGATTGAATGGATTCGGATAGGGGTTTGATATTTTAATTTGCGTTGGAGTTAAATGTTCTGGATCAACATTGATTTGATCTGGTACAGCTATATCCAATACTCTGAGTAAATGATCAGATGAATTATAACTGTCCCATGCGTTCAAACCATACTCTGACAAAGATACTGAATCCATGGTTAATGTATTGAGGACAAAATGCTTGGCGGTATCCAAAACGCTGTCAGTATATAAAATGTAGTCGAGTTTTCCCGGACTAAAAGAACTGTTATCTCTGCGCCACGTATAACCCATTCGCTTATGACTGTGCCGGGAAAACAAATCAGCTATTGGTGTTCCATCCCAATCCAAAGGATAATCAGACCCAAAGGTATTTTCATCAACAATATCCCCTTCGGTGAGCGTTGTAAGCTGCTGCCTGTCACCTACGAGATTAAAATCACCGACATGAATAAATGGAGTGTTTTCTGCTATGTCAAAAGGCCCATTTCCATTTTCACGCCAATCCCGCCAATTGGCTGCAAATTCATCCGCATCGTTTTGCCTGCTTTCATTATTAGCGCAACAAGCCAAATGTGAATTAAAGATGATCAAGTCACTTCCTAAAGCACTTTCCGTACCCAGTAAGGCGACCATCGTCCGGGACGAATTTGTCATGAAGTCCTGTGCCAGAATCGGGTATTTGGATATAATGATATTATCTCTGAATTGACTGCTGGTGTACCATTGATCATCAGGAAACCATGTACTGATTAAACTCTGGAGTTGGTTTGTATGCTCATACATTTCCTGAAGTGCAATAATATCCGGATTTAATGCAATATACATCCTTTGAAAATATTCCTGGTAATCCGGATTCATCAGGTTTGAAGTCAACACATTGTGCGTAATTAAGCGAATATCTGTCGAATGACGTTTGTCAAAAGAAATTGGCGCCGGAGGTATGATATAATCTTCACCGATGGAAAAACTGACTCCGCCATTTCCATCCGGAATTTGATCAGAATTATTTCCTGAATCAGTGATCATCACTTTCCCCTGGACCAACATTTGACTACCATCCATCGTTAACGGATAGGATGTTCGTGCAATAGCAATTTCAAATTCATTATTCGTTATGGTTGGTGCCATGCGGAGAGTTAAATCATTTTGATCAATTCCTGTGATACCATCCATAATATAATAGGAGCCGGAGCGGTCACCAAATATCCATTCCAGTTCTGCTCCTACACCATTTACAGGATGACCTGTTTCCGGATTATTATCTGCGTCAATATACAAATGAACTGCATTCCCATCCTGCAAGAGGAATTCCCCAAAGTGAAGGGAAAAATAAATGAACAAAAAATCATTATCATATGTGATTTTCATGTCAGCAAAATCGAGACTCACACCATCGCCCTGGGAATCTTGATAAGATAAGGGAACATTTTCCCAATCGTCAAAGCGACCATCAATAGTGATGGGGTGACCATTAGGGAATAAAGATGAAATTATACTTACCGCGATTAAAGCAGATTTGATATTTATTTTAATGGAATCCTTCCCTTGGGAGACCAATTATTAAGATCTTTTGATACAAAACTATAGCCGCTTTCAGTAATAGCCATATAAAAGTGATTTTGCCCTTCACTATCAGACAAGAATGACAGTGAAACAAAATCATCATGATCAGCAATCCGCACAAGAAATTTAAAGTTATCCCCAAGCATAGATGGATTTTTATTCTTCACATGGTAAATATTGCCGTAATTCGTCATAACGGCAAAACCCATAATAGGTGGTGCAATTCCGAATGAAAAATGGACTGATGCAGTGACAACTTCTGTCTTTTCCGCCTTTTCCACATTTTCCAGTGCTTTTTCCAATTTTTCAATTAATAAAGAGTCAACAACTCCAGGTGGGCCTTGCTCTCCCTGTGGGCCTTGCTCTCCCTGAAGACCTGGGATTCCCTGCTCACCTTGAGGTCCGGGTGGGCCTTGATCACCCTGGGGACCGGGTGGGCCTTGCGTTCCGGGTGTTGAACAACCCATCCAGAAAATGAGCGCTGGAAGTAAATAATGTTTCATTAGCCGGGGAATAAGAAAGGTAAGGCTCTGCTCCATGCCATCGACATTATGATCAATAATTCTGACAAAATTGCCAAGGCGAAAAATATTATCGCTTTTTTAAGAGATTTATTTTTGAAAGAATTGATCTTTCCCAGTGCATAAACCTGATTTGAAAACATTTGATACATTTTTTCGTCATTACTGGCAACTTTTGAAAGATGATTAGCGTATTCCTTTGATGATTTGAATGTACTGATACCACCAAAAAACGTAACGTTAACACTCGATTTATCATCGCCCGGTGTGTCTTTTCGAATCCTGGGTACAATAACAAGCATTAAATTGGCAATTGCCAAAAAAGCAACTATAAAATAAACCACGACAAGAATGAATCTGAACCAGTTCATTTGAACCTTCATGAAGTGGACGATAAAAAAGACCATGAATACGCCTAAAATAGACAGAATTGTAAATGCTTTCTGATCTGTGCGCTGAATGATCTGCTGTTCGCTGTCCAACACATGAAATAGGGCCTTTAATTTATCTCCGTTCATTTTTGTTTCCTTAAATGGGTGAAAAAATTACAATTATGACACATCACTCGCTACTTGTAATTCCAACCGGGAGTAAATCATTATTTTCTTTTTTAATGATCAAATATTCCCAATCCTTTATTTCCACTGTCGCATATTTTGGGATATCTAACATTTGTGTTTGAGTGGATGGAATTAACCTGGTTTCAACTTTGTTCACGAATAGATTAACCGGCATATCAAAACCATCTATAACGTCTAACCAACGATAATAAAATGTACTATCCTGCTGTGCAAATTCCAATATCGGAACTTTTCTGTTAAACAGATACTGATTAAAAAAGGATATTAAATCAATTCCCGTCTTTTCTGAAAAATAATCCCGCACATCTTCAGTACAAACAATACTTTTTGCATTGTCTACTGCAAATCCTTTTAATGTCTTAAAGAAAAGTTCATCATCATTGATAACATTGCGCAATGTATGAATAATCCAGGCGCCTTTATTATATGCATCGCTGAATCCCCAGTAATTTTGTCCGCGTGGCCCAACGATGGCTTTTTTATTCCCAATATTTCTTCTTTTTTGGATCAAGTAATCGATACTTAAATCATAGCCGAATAAATATTCGATATACAAAACTTCAGAATATGTACCGAATCCTTCATGAATCCAAACATCAGCCGGATCGCAGGCAGTAATACTGTTCCCCCACCATTCATGGGCTGTTTCGTGTAGAATGATATAATCGATAAAACCATAAATCGAACGGGATTTGGACTTATCATAGATTCTGAAGTTATTCCCATATGCCACAGCAGTCTGGTGTTCCATTCCTAAATAAGGCGTTTGAACAAGCTTATATCCATCCTCCCACCATTGATAGGGACCAAAATAATACTCCAACACCCGAATGACGCTTCCGGCTTCTTTGAAATGTTCCCTGGCAACCACTTCGTTATAATCCAGAACATAATAGGTGGCATCCCTGACTTGTCCCAGTGATTGGATTGTATCCTGAATGGCTATATAATTCCCAATGTTTATTGAAACGTTATAATTGTTTATAGGATTATTCACATACCATCGATACTCTGTTCTGTCATCACTTTTTTCGACAGTATCGACTAACTGTCCATTTGCTACACACATCAACTCTGAAGGCACGGTAATGTTAATTGCCATGCTGTCCGGTTCATCGGATATATGATCTTTGCACGGCCACCAGTGGCTTGCCCCAAGGCCTTCGCTGGTGACAGCGACAAAAGGTCGTCCGGCTTTATCTGTTTCCCAAACAAAACCATCATCCCAAGGCGGACGCGGTGCAACCCTGGGAGTGCCATTGTAATAAACTGTAAAGGAAAATTTAGTCTCTTCTGAAATGGGTGGAAATTCGACAAAGACTGCATCTTCCTTTCGAGTATAATTCAACTCATTGCCATTGTATTCGATCTTTTCAATATTCATTTCACTACCCAGATCGACTTGCAGTATTGAGAAATCATTGATAGCAATTGCTGTTATCGAATTATAACCATTAATCGTTTTATTCTGAAAATCTATGTTCAGATTTAAGTTATAATGACTCACATCATAGCATGTTCTTTCCGGAGAAAGGCTACCCATGAGACGATTTCGTTCCGTTAATTCCGGGTAGGCTTCTGCCTCTTTTGGATTACTCAATACCGGCGCAGATCGACCATAACGTGATTCTATACGTTTAAAAGACTTAAAATGTGAACAATTAAACGAAAATAATGATATGAGAAATAATATTAGAACCCTTTGATAAACCTTATGTGTGAAGAAAAAAGAGTTAAAATTTTCCTGATTAAGGCGGGAAATGCAGTTAATAGCATCGCTATAAACAAATTTTCCAACGAAAAACAGGAGAATTTTAAACTTTTTAATTTGTGCAATAGGTTTTTCAAAGGGTTCTATTATCAATCGCTGCATCAATTAATCCTATTCATTAAAAATGCCGCTAACGCGACATTCATAACATAATACATAAAGCATACTTAAGGAAATGAAGAACAGTAGAACCCAATAGGATCCCTGCCCTAATCACAAAAGCGATGCAGGCGGTGAGCCGACGACCTTCTCCATATATGCTAATCGACGGACGGGAAGCACTTTATTTTTTCTTCAGTCCAATAGTGATTGGGTTTCATTTTCCATTTGTTTGATATTTCCATTGAGATCAAAATATTGTATAGAAATTATCTTTCCATTTTCATCCCACATCAACCACTTGCCCGTTTTTACGAATCCATTTTGGGTAAATTTTCTACACGGTCCACTCATTTTTATTTGACCATTATCATAATATTCTGCGTACATCCCATAACCAAAAGAAAATTTTTGTTCGCTTAACACATCACCACTTAAACTCCAAACCGTCCTTATTCCAGAGGCCAAACCGGTTAATCCAACCAAAATAACTTCTGACTTTTTCCCTCCATTTTCATAATATTCAACCATCTTTTTCTTTGTCAAATATTTGTTGTTTAGATTGATGATCTCCTTAATAGATTGAGATACTTCCATCAGAATTATACTGTGTCCATTTTCCTGTTCTTAGACCATTTTTATAATTCACTTTTTCTTTAATTCCTCCATTCTCAAAATAATAAGTCCATTTTCCTATTAACTCACCATATTCATAATTCCCTACTTCCTTAATTCCTCCATTCTCATGATAGTATATCCATCTTCCATGTTTTCTGTCATCTACTGTTCCTCCTTCACTTTTTATCTGTCCATTTTCATAATATTCAATATCTTTATCCAGTTCAACAAAACCTCCACTTCCTGATGCTATTGTTAAAGTATCTCCAGGTCGTGCAAATGGAATTAAAATATCATCTACATCTTGAGATTTTAGTATTGTTAAAATTATAAAGAGAAAGATGTGTTTCATTTTTTTCTTTAATCAACCAATTCTTTATTAGAGGGCTATGCCCAACCTCTAACTATGAAGTTGGTAATAAATAATAATGAAACAACAAAATAATATTTAATACTCACATGGAAATGTAAGACTCACTTGAGAAAAATCCCATAAGTCCTAATTGTTGGATCTAAGGATTTGAAAATGAGTTTGTCGGTGAGAACTCTATTAATGGACGATGTTCCGTTTTTTCTCATCTATAAATTGCCTTGTGGAGCAGATCGGGATCCCCGCCAGCCCTCCCGGTTGGTTGCAAGCCTGCCCCACTTTGCGAGTGGCTGGCAGGGGAGCGGGCTGAGAACTGGCTATTTTGATTTTTCATACTCCGAAATTTCAGATGTGAATATTTTCAGTATATCCTGTATTATTTCGGTCACAATGATAATATCACAAAAAGAATTTTCTCCGAGCCTGCTGCAACGTAGCTTTGCTATATCTTATGAATATTTCCGCCTTCGTTCCGACTCATCAGAACTACAGCGCGTTCGACTTCATTCTTTCGAGCGAAGTCGAGTGGAGCCAGACGGGATCGAACCGACGACCTCTTGAATGCCATTCAAGCGCTCTCCCAACTGAGCTATGGCCCCATTGTAATTATTTTTAACAGATGCCATAGCGAAGTTGCCCGTCCGACAACCGGCGGAAGCTATAGCCCCATATTTATCTAAAATTTGCGACGGGAATTTAATCAATAACAGAAATATTCATACGCGCATTTTTCAAGACAGCACCCCAAACGATTATTTGAAAACCCCTATCCATAAACAGGTAATCCGTTCAACAAATCTATCATCATTCCTTTATTTAATCTTCCGGTATTTACATTCCTTGGGCTTGGATGATACGATCCTTTCAAGATAATTCCATTCGGCATCATATAAGAAACATCATGACCGAACGGATAGTCCTTCATTTTAAAATCATAAAATTGGCGGAAATATTTTAAACAACCATCAAATCCAATTTTCCCTAAGGCCAGAATCACTTTCACATTTTTCAGCAAATCCAATTCACGATTGAAGTACTTTGAACAATTCCGTAATTCTTCAGCTGTTGGTTTATCTTGTGGCGGGACACATTTCAACACCGGAGTCATAAATGTATTTTTCAACTCTAATCCATCATCAAGGGCGTCTGAATTTGGTTGATTAGCCAAACCGACTTCATGAAGGCACATGACCAGAAAATCAGCCGATTTATCTCCTGTAAAAACCCTGGCTGTCCGATTACCTCCATGGGCAGCGGGCGCCAGTCCTACCAAGAGTAATTGAGCATTCGGATCTCCGTACCCGGAAACGCCTCTCCCCCAATATGTCCAATCCATAAATTGTTTTCTCTTTTCCCTGGCAATTTTAGATCTAAATTCTACAATCCTGGGGCACTCAACACATTGAATCACTTCCAGATAAAGTGAAGATAATGGACTCTTTCCTGCTAAAAGCGGATGTGATTCTACCGTTGGATGTTTGCTGTTCAAAATACGAAGTTGAATTAGATAAAGCGTGAAACACGAAGCGGTAAGTTTAAAACGATTAAAATCTTGTCGGTAGTGCTTTGTTTCATGTTCGAAGAAATTTAAATTTGCCCGCCTCGCCTGATACGTTTCAGGCGATTTTTACCATTATAAGAATTATTATAGGTTAATTATGGCTTTAATGACATCAATGAGAGAACGAATGCATTTCGTCCTTTGGGCGTTGCTTATATTGTTCCTATTAAGTATGACCATCGGTGGAATGGTTGGCGGTGCGAACATTTTAGATACAATATTTGGGCGAGTGAGTCCCGCTGAAGCGATCGGTATTGTAGACGGCGAAATCATTTCTCCGAATGATTTTATTCGTACAGTTAATACAAGAGCCGAGCAATATAGAAACAGTGGACAAGAAACAGATGAACGTCTTTTATATACGATCCGCAACGAAGTTTGGGATAATTATATTCGTGATATCCTTGTTACCAAACAGATTGATAAACTCAACCTGGAAGCATCCGATGAGGAAGTAGTATATCATTTAAGGAATAATCCTCCACCTTTTTTGATTCAGAATCCGACATTTCAAACCGATGGTGTATTTGATCCAAAGAAGTATGCTCAAGCTGTAAATAATCCAACGGGAAATGAATGGGCAGAAATTGAAAAATTTATGAAAAACACTTACATACCCAATTACAAATTGCAGCAGTTTATTGCCTCAAGTGTCGTAGTAACTAACGAAGAAGTAAAAGAAAAATATATTATAGATAATGTTAATTATACGGTGGAAGGTATCCACGTTGTTGGACGCAAGCTGGCAGATGAAGTCCCCAATCCGTCTGATGATGAATTGTACCAATATTATATTGATCATATTGAAGATTTTACAAAAGAAGAAACACGAAATATTCGCTATGTTAGATGGCCCAAAGAATCGGTAGCACGAGACACTGCCCGTGTTTTTGAGGAAGCGCTGGAGTTGATAGAAAAAATCAAGAACAACGCTGACTTTGCATCCTTAGCTGATCAATTCACTGATGATCCCAGCAATCAAGTCACTCCGGATTCAGGACGGGGCGGTTTATTGGGTTGGTTTGGTCAAGGTCAAATGGTACCTGCTTTTGAAAAGGCAGTCTTTTCAGCAAAAGTTGGCGATATTGTTGGACCGGTATTAACACAGTTTGGATATCATGTGATCAAAATCAATGATAAACGTGTTAAGAATGATAAAGAAGAAGTCAATGCATCTCATATTTTGTTAAAAATTAATATGGGTTCAGAAACTCGGGAAGAGTTGCGCAGACAAGCAACACGCTTCAGCTACGATGCGCAAGATTACGGATTTGATGCTGCACTGGATACGCAAAAAGTTGAAGCAAGGAAAGCGCAAAATTTAACGTCCATGGCTATATCGGTTCCCGGAATTGGATTTATGCGCGAAGTAGTCAAATTTGCTTTCGACGATTTAACCGAAATTGGTTCTGTTTCAGATCGACTGGAAAATGACAATTATTTTATTATTGCAGTTTTAGATACTATTTCCCCAGCCGGAAATCAACCTTTTGATTTAGTAAAAAATAATATTCAAAAAATTGTATTAGCTGATAAACAAAAATCCGCTGCAAATAATTTATCGAAAGAAATACGTAAAATAATGGATAATGGATTATCGGTGACTGATATTGTTTCTGACGACAGCAGATTAGAACTCGTAGCTACCGATAAGAAAACATTATCCCGCGGATTCAATTCTATTGGCCGTAGCTATAAACTCATTGGAACACTGCTTGATAGCGAAGTTGGTGAAATAATCGGACCGGTCGAAACAGCTCGCGGATATGCTATTGTCAAGCTTCTATCTGTTTCCCCATTTGATTCAACAGATTTTCAAAACAAATCAGCAGATATATATACAAAATTGACAACCGAAGCTCAACAAAATGCATTCGATAGTTGGCTATCTGAACTTCAGGAAAATGTTGAAATAGTAGATAATCGGAAGTATTATTATTAGATTTAAATAAAAAGGGTGCTTATAATACCCTTTTATATTGATTGCAAAGATATATTTTGCAATATTCAACAAGGGTAATCATCTGATTTTTTAAAGGAAAATATTATGTCTTATCAAACGATAACAGTTCACTATAAAAATAGTATTGCTAACTTAACGTTAAACCGTCCGGAAGTGCGTAATGCCATGAGCGCACGTATGATTCATGAAATCACTGACACCTTCTTAGATTTACATAATAATCCGGATATTCGGGTTATTGTATTATCCGGAAACGGAACTTCCTTTTGCGCCGGCGTTGATCTGCAATTGATGAAAGAATATGGACAAATGAGTTGGGAGGAAAATGTTGAATCAGGAAATGAGCTGGAAAAAATGTATCAAGCCGTTGATTTATGCTCAAAGGCAGTCGTCGGGAAAATCCACGGGCATGCATTTGGAGGAGGCTTTGGTCTTTGTACTGTTTGCGATATTGTCGTAGCTGACAAAAATACAACATTTTGTTTAAGTGAAGTACTCATAGGTATCATTCCGGCTGTCATCGGACCATACTCTGTTAGAAAAATCGGTTATTCACATTTTCGAGCTTTAGGAATTTCAGGTAAACGATTTGATGGAAAATATGCCGGACAGATTGGATTAGTTCATTATGTTGTACAAGAAGATGAACTGGATACCACCACGGATTCAGTTGTGAATCAACTATTAAAAGCCAGTCCAAAAGCCATTGCTCATTTCAAGGAATATTCCCGGAATATGGACAAAATAAATTCTGCAGAATTACTCGCGGATTTGCGTGCTTCTGAAGAAGGTCAGGAAGGATTATCTGCATTTCTTGAAAAACGCCGACCGTCGTGGGAAGATTAATTAAACATGGCTATCCTGATTCATCCGAAATAGAAAAAGGGTAAATTTATACTCATTTTTTCTTTTTCTTTTTTTATTTATATGTGTTATATCCTGAATGTAATTTTTTGCATACATTATATGAATAATAAAACTCATAAATTCACTCGAATACACCTCATACACATAACAATTTAAAGAGATTTACTATGATCAAATTTAGCGAACGTCAGCTCAAAATACCTCAAATGCAGCAACCGGTCTACCTCGTTACAGGTGGCATGTCCAAATTTGCACGATCCTTTCCGGAAAAACGGACGGAAGAACTGGTGATCGATTCGTTTGTAGAAGCATCAGAATTCATTGACAAATCTCCTGCAGAACTCAAGAAATATATTCATTCATGTTACTACGGACATTTTGCAGATCATTTTGGTGATCAGCTTTTAGGTGAAGCGGTTATTCACGATCGCCTGGGACTGGATCCGTTAGGTAATGTGGGAATAAAAACAGGTGGAGCAACCGGCGGTTCAACTCTGTGGGAAGCATTCAAAGCCGTTGCGTCAGGATATTCTGATTGTGTCCTGGCCATGGGCTGGGAACGTATGGATGAAGTCCCGACCGATGAAGGCAACCATTACATTGCGTCCGCAGCAGATAAAGACTGGGAAACACCATTAGGACACATATATACCGGCTATTATGCTGTTATGGCTCAAAAATATTGGCAGGTATTCGGCAAAGAAGAGGAATCGTTTCGTCGAACTATGGCTGAAATTGCCGTTAAAAACCGTGGATATGCCCGGATGAATCCTCATGCCCAGGGACCCATGAAAATTACCGTTGAAGATGTACTGAATTCACCGGTTGTGGCCAATCCATTACGAGCACTTGACTGCTGCCTGATGAGCGTTGGTGCAGCCTGTGCGATTCTTTGTGATGAAAAAACAGCTTTTGAATTAACCGATAATCCCCTTCTGATTTATGTATCCGCCGGTAGCCATACATTACGCGTCGCTGACCGCAGGGATATGGAGATACCGTTATTACCGAACGAATCACCCGACCAATATACAGATTTGGGTGAAAGATTCCCCGGTGGGGATCGTTACCCTGGATTCACCGGATTTTTGGCTGCTCGTATGGCCGCCTATTATGGTTACGGTATGGCTGGTATTGTTGATCCCACTGAAGATTTCGACCTTGTGGAACTACACGATGCATTTACTATTAGTGATATCCAAACATATGAAGATATTGGAATACGTCCTTACGGTGAAGGAAGGTCATACGTGGAATCCGGAGACTGCTATCATACAAATCCTTTTACAAATCAACCCGGGAAGCTACCTGCTAATCTTTCAGGTGGATTGATCGGCAATATGCATGCCGTGGGAGCAACAGGCATTATGCAGGCCATTGAAGTGGGGCAGCACATTTGGGGACGTTGGGCAGAAATGCACGAAGATCAATCAAAATGGGATCGCTTTGGTCGAACTAAACCTGATGACTGGACTAACTTGCAAGTGGAAGATGCCAAACGTGGATTGGCTATTAGTCACGCCGGAGTCGGTTCTCATGTAACTGCAACCATTCTTATCCATCCGGATCATCAACTGATATAGCCGCTGATTAACACGAATGAACACAGAAGAATAATTTCACTGTTAACAATAATGAATAAAAATAAAACTGATTTAAAACACAAAGAGTTGACTGAAACAATCATTAAAGCTTTCTATGGTGTATATAACGAATTAGGATTTGGATTCCTAGAATCCGTACACCGAAAAGCAATGGCAATTGTACTGCGTGATTATGGATTAAAAGTTGAAGAAGAAAAACAGATTAAAGTTTACTTCCGGGGAAAAGTAATCGGAGATTATCGTGCTGACCTGTGGGTAAATAATACCGTCATCCTTGAGTTGAAAGCTGCAAAAACTCTGGTAAAAGAAAATGAAGCACAATTGCTAAACTATCTTCGAGCTACAAAAATTGAAATTGGTTTACTGTTAAATTTTGGACCAAGACCTCAATTCAAAAGAATGATATTTGATAATTCACGCAAAAATGTAAAAAACAATTAATAAAATCCGTGGTTTCAGTGTAAATCTGCGGCAAAATATGGAGAATACTATGAATATCGAAAATCGTGGTACTGTAAGAGTAGAAAACGGACGATATCGCTTTAATGGAAAATTCCATTATGCATATCCAAATAATCCTATTCGTAATGAAGACGGTAAACTTATGGGTGTCACTAATCCCCGGGATGTAACCCATGTTCATATGTACGGCGGCGAAGCGCCTTTCTTTGAAGGATTGGGAAAAGGAAAACTTTTGGGAACACGCTGTATTAATCCTGATTGTGACGCTAATGGTTCCATTTTTATCCCATTTCGTATCCATTGCCCTGACTGTTTGAGCAAAAACGAAATTGTCGATATGACTGGAACAGCGCAAAAAGGTGCCACTGTACATACCTTTATGATCACCGAACGAACCGGTGCATTTAATACACTGCCAAAACCTATACGTTTTGTGAATGTTGAATTTGAAGGAGTCCCGACAATACTGATGGGAAATCTGGCGATTGGAGAACCGAAAATAGGAATGAAAGTTGTACCCATTTTCAATACAGTCAACCCCACTTACACTATTCTGGACCTGTCATGGGTACCTGCTGGCACGGATGAATCGGAATTGCCTGAAGGATTTACCTTCGGTTAAATTATAAAATCAATTATGTAACTTTTTTAATCATTCGATTGGAAGGAAAATCATGGGAAACAAACAAGCAGACCTGGCTGGACCGGGTATCGGCAACTATGACGAAATAGCAGAACAACTTCCGCAAAACTACACATCTTTATTGACACCAATGGATACTATGCGTGCTGTGTTTGCGATTAAAAACTACATAGAGGAAAATCTCTGTAAAGCATTAAACATGCAAATGGTACAAGTACCGCTAATCGTTGATCGGGATAGCGGGGTAAATGATATGCTGGATAGAGACGGTTCCAGGACACCGATTGAATTTTCCTGCGGTTTAGGGTTGGAAAAACCAATTCAGGCACAAGTAGTCCAGGCTGCTACGAAATGGAAACGAATGGCACTAAAACAATTTGGCTGCAACGCGGGTGAAGGTTTGTGTACAGATATGAAGGCAGTTCGCAAAGATTATTTCCTGGATCACGATCATAGTTCCTATGTAGACCAATGGGATTGGGAAAAAGTCATAACAGAAAACGATCGCACATTGGATTATTTGAAGGAAACAGTGAAAAATATATGGAAAGTGATTTATGATGCGGGCTTGTACGCTCAAGAACGATTCCCTCAATTAAAAACGGATCAATACATGGATATCCCGGAAGAATTAACGTTTATCCATGCCGAAGAAATATTGGAGTTGTATCCTGATCTTCCCAGAAAACAACGGGAAACAAAAATAATCCAGGATTATCCTGCTGTTTTTATCATCGGAATCGGTTCGGTATTAAAAGATGGATTTCCCCATGAAATGCGTGCAGCCGATTATGACGATTGGATAACAGAAACAGGCACCAATAAAGGGCTTAAAACACACGGTTTGAACGGTGATATTCTCGTATGGAATCCTGTTACAAAAAGACGCCATGAACTGACGTCTATGGGTATTCGTGTCACGAAAGATACACTTGTCAAACAAATGAAAATATCAGGCCAGGAAGACAATCTTACCCTTCCATATCACCAAGCCATACTTAACGATGAAATACCCCTGTCAATTGGAGGCGGAATTGGACAATCCAGGACGTTTATGTACTTGTTGAGAAAGGCCCATCTTGGTGAAGTCAGTGTATCGGTATGGCCGAAAATTCTGAAAGAAATATGTTCTGCTAATAATATTCATGTATTAGAATAAAAATATATTTTAACAGACACATACTACTCTCAATACGATGAAAGTATTCAACGATCCGGATAAAAAGACACTTGAATTGTGGAGTCAATATGAGCACCACCCCAATCAACCCCGGCCGGTTTCATTCTGGTTCTATTTTCCACATAGAAAAGGAGCTGAACTTGCCAAGGGCGTATTAGAAAAAGACGGGTTTGATGTCGATATTTCCCCTGCCGCTTCCTCAAAAAACCAATGGCTGTGTTTAGCAACCAAAACCATGATCCCTGAATATGCGGAATTATCTGATTTGCGGAATTGGCTGGAAAATATCGCAGAAGAACTTGGAGGGAATTACGATGGTTGGGAAACTGAAATTATTCAATAATTCATAAATATAAAAAAATCAATGCAATCCTAGTGTCGTGTGCAAAAAGTCGCAGAAATTTTTATCGATAACAAAGCGAATATTTTCAGCATAGCATGAGCCATGGTTAAAATATTCAACGAAGTAAGCGGCAAAAAGAGCAAGACTTGGTTGCGCTAATACAGGCTTGACATTACACTAGTTCAGTTAGTTTACTGAACATTGCCAAAAACACTAAACCTGTCATAGCGAGCCCGTACACGGAGTGTCGGGAGAAGCTATCTCCTCGGGTATGTTGACATCGGGAAATTTTGTTTGTCAATGGAAGGAGATTACTTCGCCTCCGCTGATGCGGATTCTCGTAATGACAGTTTTTTTGTTTTGTAATTTGGTGTTGTATATCAATATATTAATTCTTTACTAAACATGGCTTAAAACAACTGATTTGTGGAATAGAGCTATTATTTTTTAAAGAACGGAGAAAGTGTATTTATAAATGATTTCGGCGGACGTTTTGGTTTGCCATCATGGTTTGTAAATCCGTGAACTGTATATCCTTCAACTAATATATCATTTCCTCTCATGATCACATAATCAATTTTAAGTCGAGCTTTCGGCATTGTATTAATCGATGTTTTAACGATTAGTTCGTCTTCAAAATGTGCACCCTTTTTGTAATCGGAATGTGCAGACACCACCGGTAGATAAAATCCTTCCTTTTCAATTTCAGTAACAATGATGCCGATTGATTTGAGCATCTCTGTCCTGGCAGCTTCAAAATATTCCAGATAGCGTGTATAATATACAATACCCATTTGATCTACATCTTTGTAGTAGACCGTCAACTTATAATCGAATGAAGTCACGAATGTTCTTTAAAAACACCTATTTGATCGTAGCGCTTGATCCGATTTTCAAGAAATGTATCCGGATCAATTGTTAGTAGTTCTTTTAGATATTTTAAAATGACGTTTTTGAGAATGGTTGCTGTTTCACCAGGATTACGATGAGCTCCACCCAGAGGTTCTTTGATCACCTCATCACAAATACCCATTTCCAGAAGATCATTTGGAATAACTTTCATCGCATCAGCCGCTTTTGGAGCCAAAGATGCATCCCTCCATAAAATGGACGCACATCCTTCAGGACTTATAACGGAAAACCACGTGTTTTCCAGCATAATCATTTTATCGCAGACACCAATACCCATGGCTCCACCGCTGGCACCTTCTCCAATGACGATCGCTAAAATCGGAACTTGAAGACGTGCCATTTCCAGTAAATTTTTTGCAATTGCTTCGCCTTGCCCCCTTTCTTCAGCACCAATTCCGGGATAGGCTCCGGGAGTGTCAATCAGAGAGACCACAGGGACATTAAATTTTTCGGCTAATTTCATTAACCGTAATGCCTTTCGATAACCTTCCGGACGCATCATACCAAAATTACGATAAATATTTTCATTGGTATTTCTGCCTTTTTGCTGCCCGATGAACATGACACTTTGACCATCGATAGAACCCAACCCGCCTATCATTGCCGAATCATCGGAAAAATATCGGTCTCCATGAAGTTCAATGAAATCGGGTGCCATAGACATAATATAATCCAAGCTAAAAGGTCGTTTTGGATGTCGTGCCAGTTGGACTTTTTCCCAACGAGACATACCGGAAAAGATCTTTTTCAGTTCTTTGTCCCGTTTTTTCTTCAGTTCATCAATTTTTGTTCGATTGATATTGGAATCATCTCCCGTTTCTAATTCCAGGATTTGTTCATCGATTCCCTTTAAGGATTTTTCAAATTCTAAGTAATATTCTGCCATTATCCGTTGAATACTGTTTTAACTAATATTTCTATATCAAAAGTCAGGCTTTGATTTTGAACATAATAATGATCGAGCAACCGCCTGTCTTGGTCTGAAAATTTAACATTCCTAAGCTGTTCAAGGCCAGCAAGTCCTGGAGAGCAAATAAGTTGAGGGTCTTTTTCTGTAGTTGAAATTAAGGATGAACCCACTAAACTCATTTTTCCAAAAATAATTGACAGCAATAATGGTAAGTCCCTGATAAAGCCATTTTTGCTCTCATATATGTATCCATGAAATGTTGTACTATCCTGACCCCAGAATTCCACTTTTTGCGGTAATCCCCCCAAACTCCTGATAATAAATACCGGTAAGAATAAAATGAATAAAATTGTTGAAATTACCGTGTCAAAAAGCCGTTTCGAGATTGCGTGCAGCCTATGAAAAAGAGTATACTCAATATTTACAAATGAATATTCACCAATTTCCTCGATGGATGCTTTCCCAAGTAAAATGTCCTGATGCCTTGGAACCATTCTATACATCAACCTCATTTCTTTCGTTTCATCCATGATTTTTAAAATCTCTTCATTGGTAAATGCCGCATTGGAAAAAATGAGTTCGCGGATAGCCTGGGTCTTCACGATTCCTTTTAAATCTTGAATTCTGCCCAAAAATGGTAATGGCAATTTATCGTTTCGGAGATGTTTATCAACAAATCCAACGACATCAAGTCCGGTATCAAATCGCTTTAATAGATGATTAGCAATACGAATACCCTCATTTTCCGAACCGACAACCAATGTTTTGCGAGTGAAAAGAATATTGTGCTTATCCTTTATGGGGCGAAAATATCCACGGGACATGAGATAATGAACTAACACTCTCCATCCTGGGATAAAGATCGTGATAATGACTGTGGCTAAAATAATGACCAAACGTGAAAATGCGTACTGCTTGAAAAAATAGGTAAATGCTACTGCCATGAAAAAGCCTGTTAATGATGACAAAACTGCACGAGTATAGGATAAAATATATCTGGAATACAGTTGAAATAAAGAACCCACCGCGATCCAGAATACGATATACACAATTGGCACAAGCCCCTTACTCAATACGACAGGTTCAAAATGATCAAATCGGAATGGAATGGCAATCAAAAATGCAGCGGTTACAACGATTGCATCAAGAATTATCGATATTATTTGCGACCGCATTTCCCCTAACAATGTAACGGTTTTTCTCAATAGAATGCCCGTCCTGATGGCCAATTTTGTTAATAATCCTGTGCCGGTTGAGAAGTGCTTTCCAGCAAAGATGATCATAGCATTGTAAAATGCATTAATGCTGTCAAAGGGAGCGGATTTAACCGACTCACCTTGGTAATGGACAATTTGCGTTTCCGGAACGTAATGGATTTCAAATCCTTTTTGCCAGATTCGATAACATAAATCCAAATCCTCACCGAACATAAAAAACCGTTCATCAAAACCATTTAATTCCTGAAACAGCTCACTTTTTAAAAACATACATGAACCGCTAATGGCATCCACTGCATTGGTTTCATCCGGATCCAGATATGTTAAATTATATTTTCCAGCCCATTTTGATTTAGGAAATAGTTTATCCAATCCCAATATTTTTGGTATCGCAACACGAAACGTGGGAAATGACCGCTTACAAGCTGGTTGGAGGGTTCCATCCGCGTTGAGAATTTTAGGTCCGATCATACCAACGTCTTCATGATTTTCCTGGTAATGAACAAATGTAGAAATTGTATTTTCCTGAACAACAGTGTCTGGATTAATAATAAGTAAGTAATCTCCGTCTGCAGCTTCGGCGGCCTGGTTTACTGCTGTCCCAAAACCAACGTTTTGTTTATTGGCAATTAACTTGACTTCGGTGAATCTGCTTCGAATGTGTTCAACCGTTCCATCAAAAGATTGATTGTCAACAACCACAATTTCGATATTAGTATAATCGGAGCGCAGCAGGGAATCAATGGCGTGATCCACATAATTTTTGACGTTATAACTGACAATCAGTACAGAAACTTTTTTTAACATTTTATTTATGCCATCCAAAGATTTTCCAAATTCGTAAACGCCACACCATAAATATAGCTTCAACCATAATCGCCTTGGACATTTTAGACTCTCCGACTGTGCGATCGATAAAAATAATGGGATGTTCGCCGATTTTATACCCTTTTTGCCAGGCACGGAAGTTCATTTCAATCTGAAACGAATAACCTTGTGACCGGATTGAATCGAGGTCAATGCTTTTTAACACTTCCCGCTTCCATACTTTGAACCCACCGGTGGCATCTTTAACGGGTAAACCGGTTACAATTCTAGAGTAGAGATTTGCGCCATAACTCAAAATCAATCTTCGAATTGGCCAATTGACTACACTTACACCATGAACATATCGACTGCCAATAATCACATCATTTTCCTTTAGAAGACGGACCATTTCCGGAATTTCATTGGCATCGTGAGAGCCGTCAGCATCCATTTGTACAATCACCTCATATTCGCGTTCCAATGCCCATTTAAAACCATAGCAGTAAGCTGTACCCAAGCCTGCTTTCCCCGGACGTTTTTTTAAATGAAGATTAGTATATCGTTTCTGGAATCCTTCTACGAGACCTGCAGTCCCATCGGGTGAATTATCATCTATGATGAGTAAATGATAATTTTCATTTAGAGAGAATACATGCTTAATTAAATCAGCTATGTTTTTGCTTTCGTTATATGTTGGTGAAATGATTAACGTTTTCATTGTATTGTATGCATCTTGGCTTCTTTAATGTCCAAGTGAGTTTTTGAGGGTAAAATATTAAAATCCTTTTTTATTTTGTCTGTTTTAAGTCCGCATTTTAACGGCCGTTTCGCCGGTTGGTTCAATTCTTTTGTTGTTATTGGTTCAATCAAGCTATCGTTCAATTCATAAACGTTAGCAATAAGACACGCAAATTCATAACGATTTAATATGTCTGCACTTCCATAATGGTAAACTCCTTTTGCATCAAACTGTATTAACTGTTCAATCACTCTGCTCAAATCTACCGTCCAGGCAGGATTATTCCATTGATCCTCAACTATTCGTATTTTTCTATTATTTTTTAATTCCTCCACAACCCAATCTGCAAAGCTCGCTTTATAATCACCACCGATGTTCCAAACAACATTGGTCCTAATAATAATCCAGTTATTGGATAATTCCCGGACTTTTCCCTCAGCATCTAACTTTGTTTGTCCATAAATATTGATTGGGTTCACTTCATCTTCTTCACTGTAAGGCCCATCTTCACCATCAAATACATAATCAGAGGAGATCAATACAAATTTACCGTCAAAATGGTTTAATAAATTTACGGTACCCTGTACGTTTATCATCTGTGCCTGATCAGGATTCAGTTCACATCCGTCTACATTCGTCATGGCCGCCAAATGGACAATAATATCCGGTTTTTCACTATCCAATAAATGTTTAACCTGCTCTTCATTTGAAATATCCAGTATGGCATAATTTTTCTTTGTTTCGTCATGAATAATATCAGTTTCAATAGTTACATATCCCTTCAGATGGAGGGATTCTCCCAATTGTCCTAACGCACCGGTTACTAATACTTTTTTCATAAGTCGTTATAAATTAGTTCCTACCTTGAGAAGGTGGGAAAAATGCGCATTGAGTAGATTACTAAATTTTACATACCACCTTCTCAAGGTGACTTGTTTGTTATATGGTGCTCCTACTTGCATTTTCAATTGTTACAGAGACACAGAAAATGTTATACCCATGTCTATTATTCGTCTTTTTCCACATAAAATGTTTGTGCAATGATATCCAACCGGCGCAAAAGCAAATATTTATCTAAACCCGGATTGAAAATCAATGTTTGGATATAATATGTACGATCTGTAATACCATCATAAAAAGTATACGCAATAAAAGGGCCACCCTGCGCTTCCTTAACAGATTCCCACAAGCCGGTTACACGCCAGCCGGACCAATCACTGAAAATGACCGGTTTTGTACTAAACTTATAATCGACATAACGAATATGGTTAAAAAATCGTTTTGGGATTTGTCTCGAAAAACGCTCAGCGTCCTCCTGATCCTTGATGACCATACCGTCTTCCCAGTGAACGACAATCCAGCGAAATGGATTTTCCTTTCCTATCCAGAATAATTTTGCATCGGCACTATCTTTTACAACAATAAACCCCCACGGTATTTTCAATCCAAAACCGAACTGATTAAATATTTTTTCTTCCAGTTCTTTCTTCCGCGCCCGGTTAAACAAAAATCTGCTCTGACGATCAATGAATTGTTGGTCAAACTGATTGTATATTTTTTTACCGATTTCTTGCGCTTTTTCCACCAGTTCTTCTGTAGAAGAACCGCTAATTACAAGCATTGTTTGTTTTTTAGCGTATACATCTTTTGATATAATGAATGACTTTTGACTGTTTTTTGAAGCAGCATATGTTTTTTCCGGTAATATCTGTTTTACCAGTCTTGTCCCGGGGTTTGTCAGGTCATTATTCACTGAAATGACGATAAGGTTTGGATGATTTCTAATCTTTTCAATTTCACCGGGCAGAACAAATTTCGCTTTATAATACGGTTCAGGAGCAGGAGTGTAAAGTGTGTCACTAAATATTTTTCCGAGAATTGACAGAGCTGCTCCCCTATCTTCAAGAGCAGCAAGGACAATCAATTCATCATCGGCACCCATGGCCGTACGCTTACCACAACCGGTCATGAATAATAATGTGCTGATGGATAATATCGTAATTATTTTTTTCATAATGAGGGCTTTGCGAAACCTAATGTGTGAATAAAAAAGAAGTAAAATTTGTTTGATTAAGGCGGGAAACGTAGTTAATAGTGAAGCTATGAACACGTTTTCCAATCCGCCGACTGGCGGACGGAATTTTACTCTTTTTAATTTGTGTAGTAGGTTTTGCAAAGCCCTCATAATATCAGTCTAATAAGCTTGTGAATTTAACATGAACTTTTCCGGCAGAGAAAGCCTCATCCCTTGGCCAGCCAAAACTGATTTCAATCACTGAATTTCGCGTTCGTTGACGTAAACCGAATCCTCTGGAATATTTGATTGTAAACTCATCGTTGAATGCCACATCGGCAAATGTGTACAACTGCATATTATTATTTGGGATGAATAAAATATTAAAATTATTCACGGAGACAAAATCATCCCTGAAAATATCTTCCTGATAACCTCTTATGGAATTATGACCGCCATATCGGATCAATTGTCCGACATAAACGCTGTCAATTTCACCTGAATTCCACACACCACTATTCCGGAATTTCATTTGGAAGGAAATATAATTAGATAATGAAAATAATTTTTCAAATAGTATATCAAATCTAAATGTTAATCCTTTTTTATTTATTTCTCCGATTTCAGTACTCACATCTAAAAATGATCCTTTTCTGGGCAGCCACCTGTCGTTTCTATTATCGCCCGTAAATGTGATACTGAGTAAATCAGAGCGAAAAGGTTTAATTCCTGAAGAATCTCCCTTTGTTGTGGGTGCTAATTCTTCTTTACTGCCTCCAAAATACCATTTTCCTGAATTATTTGTCACTGAAAAAGCACCATAAGTTTTATTCAAAACATAGTTCCCATCACGAAAATCCTGCAGAAATTCAAATTTCACACCAAAGGGTAATCCAAATGGATATGGTTCTTCATGCATGAATCTTGTGTACTGTGATTTTTCATTTTGTCGTTTCCAGATAATGTCAGTAGTACTTGCAGTTTTCCACGTATTTTCGAGTCGTATATCGATTTCGCCTGAATAATCCCACTTTTTTTCATCATTTTGAATTGCACCTATAATACCTGAAAAATGACTATTGAAATCCGGTGTAAAATCAATTAAGGCACCCAGCCGCTCGTGTTCAATTCGACCAAATTGTATTTTTACATCTTCTGGAATAAATGGATAGCTGGAACGAATCTTCCGGACAAATTGTCCTGCAGATTTAGTATAATCCATTTTATACAACGGTGAAAAGATTTTTTCTAAAATATTGTTGTTGATCGAAATAGAATGATTAAATGATATATCATCAATCACTTTTGATTCATTAATGAAATTATATGTTAATCCTTCTTGATTATGCTCAGTCAACACCATTTTTCCGCCAAAATACCCACGATAGATTAGCTGGTTTGATAAAACATATTTTACTGAATCAATATGTTGATTTAGAAACGTATTCTCATCTACAGTTAAAGAAACATTTTGCCCAAACAATATCGATATTTGCAATAAGATTAATATTTTAGAAATACGCACGAACCTCTCCATTCAATGTAATGAATTGATCATATCTTTGGTCAGAAATATAATTCATGGTTATATTCAGCGAAATACCTCTCCTGATCATGATCTGTCCCTGGATATTTGACCGAATAGTTTGTCCAAGTGCCAAACCGTTTAATGCTTCCGGCGGTAAAGATAACATATCAACGTCTGTACCCGCTTGAAACCACTCCAGGCGGGAATGAACCCGTCCTTTTGTTCCGATGAATCTTAACACATCAATACGAAGGCCTACTGCACGAGCAGAAAAATCAATGTCACGATGACTTCCCTTATCTTTTCCATATTGCACCGCTCCTTCAAGCAACCATTGGTCATAACGCCATTTTGCTGCTCCATTCAGCCAAAAGCCCTTGGCACTTCGCTGCCTAAGCTGAGAAACAGTGGATTCAGTCCGACCATCATGCAGAGTGAATTGGATTTCACTTGTCAACCCTTTTATAATCGGTTTTCTGAACTCAACACCCAATTCCCTATCCTTCCGCAGATCCTGGCCTCGATTATCCAACCCGTCATAATTTCTTAATAATCTATGCCACACTTTGAGCAGTTTATTTGATTTCGCCGGCCGGTACGTTATTTCATTCCGCAGAGTCCATTTTGAACGGGAAAATGATGTATCATTTAATCCGGGATTAAATATCGTATTTTCAGGAGAAATATTTCCTTCCACGGTAGTTCGCATCTCTGACCTGAGTGAAATATCTTTTAACTTTTGCAGTTTGGATTTGCCAAAATCAAATTCAACTATCTGCAAACCGTCCAGTTTGGTCGTTGGATATCGATCACCGGTAAAAATCGTATAGATAATATAATCGCCATTTGGATCTTTGATATATTCATTGAAATCAGGATCAAAGCGATAATCTCCCAATCCTACACCAACAGAATCATAAACCAGCGCCCGTGATTCTGTAAATGTTTCTTCTATCGTTGCTTTCAAATCCCAGCGTAACGGATGCCGTGGTTTTCTGAATGAAGTCCTGATTCGACCTAATGTAAAATTGTAATTTTGGTTATTGAGTTTGTCGTTCTTAATCCGACGGCGAATAATGATTTCTTGCGTCCAACCATTTACATTGGTCGCCTGCAGATCAAAGCTCCCGAAGAGACCTTCAGACCAGAATTCTAATTCATTATTCGTTGAATCCGATTCCAGGTAATCTAATCGTCGGCCAATTCCCAGAGAGGCTTTCCACTTTTCCTTGGCATATTTAACTCCAACGGTGTGGTGATTAAAACGATGGCCATTTTCCTGTTCTTCATATTTATAATCGTAAAAAGGATGCCAGGATCCGGGTAAAAATTCAAATGTACTGTACCTTTGCCTGAAAAAACCTGTTTTACCATTAATTTCACTCACTTTAACACTCATGAGTGGGATATAGTGAATTCCCCCGTTAAACGTTGTAAAAAACCTTTTTAATGAGTGCTCACCATATTTGTACGAAGAGACTGAAAGGGATCCATTACCAACATCCACCATATTTAGTCCTGCTTCAATTTCGTTAAATTGTTCGCTCCCCCTGAAGGATGGATCAATATTCCAGTCCTGGTAAAACATGGCTGACCTTGCTCTTTCTAATGGATGAAACCGTTTATTCTCCTGCCAGCTGTTCAATAATAATTTTATTGTCATTCCATCTGCAAATTGGATTGTGTTATTGGACAAATTCAATGCATATGCTAAACCGGAATTATCGTTGTCATCTTTTGAAGAAAACATATTCTGATCCAAGTCGGAGAATGCTGTCGATAATTTTAATTCAGTATTATCCGATAAATAATATTGTCCGGATATCTCAATCAATTGTGTTTCGACAGGGCTCACCAGGTTTTTTACCGGGCTATACAGATCATCGCCACGATTTCTCATATCATTCGGTACATACTCATAATATATTTTTCCAGTTGGAGATATTAAACGACGGTACTGACCCTTTTCGTTATCATTTGTAAATGTGATATTATAACGTTTGCCATAGATTGTATCATTTGGTTGATATTCATAATATTCCATTCCAACATAAATATATTCCCCTAAAGAATCCTCGACAACTCCGGATCGAGTTGCCACTTCATCTCCTGCACTCTTTAATAAATCAACGTCTTCATCTGAGATGTTCAGGGAAGCACCTTTAATCTGATCTTTTTCTCTTAACCAGGAAAATGTTAGAGACCCCCTTTCGCCAAACTCCCTGTTCATAGTTCCACCCGTAATATTCTGTGCATATTGAAAATCAGTATATTGATACTCAATCAGGATGTCAGAATCTGAATAAATAAGATTCTTGGGAGTGAAAAAGATTTCAGCTGTAGAGTAATCAATAGTATAATCATAATTCTCTCCCCGTGTCAGCCGTTTGCCGTACAGCCATATTCGTTCCGTACCGGCTTGGACGACGATATTTCGATTCCCGGATTCCGAATCAAGAAAATATGGCCCCTGCTTTCCTTCTGACCCTTTGAATTCCTTTTGCCTATAATGACCCTTAGAACCGGCAAACACAGCAGAGCCAGACCATTTATCAATATTAAAGTTATTCTTTAAGCCTATTAACCTTCTGTTAATATTATTGTATTTCCCGTATTTATATTCTAAAGTTATATCACCGGCATTTATTTGAAATTGAGGATGGGTCACATTAATATATATCTGATCAATTTCTTCCAAAGACTGGGTGTTTCCTTCCGGTTGAATCGGTGATTGTTCATCGGATAAAATACCGTTAATCTGCATGTTTTCGCTCAATCGTCCCTGGAGCTGCATCCGCAGTCCGCCGGTCATGTCAGAACCGGCCAATGGCGAAATCGAAATGGACCTGTAAATGGTTCCCGTAGAAAGGACATCATTGAACGAATTCTTTGGTGATTCAATTTTTACGTTTGTTTCTGCTTCACCTTCCATGACTATTTTATCCTTGAGGGAATCCAGCATGGGTAATTGCAAAAACATTGGACCGACTACTTGAGGGATTTTTAATTCCATAAGTCCATTTCTCTCTGTATCCTGTTTTGTGATTATATGTAACGAATCGACCTTGGAATGGGGTTGAGCCCAAATAAGTGGGGTTAAAATCATAATTTTTAATAACAGCTTATTAATCATTGAGTTCACTCTACTAGAGCACTAATATTGCTTTTTAAGATGTAGTGCAGACATTCTTGTCTGCACTACGACAGGCAGCCTGCCCGCCCCCTTCAATATTATGCAAATGGGGCAGGCGGGGAATGCCTGTCGTACAGTTATTAGAATGAGTTCAATACCAATTAGACTCTTCATTTATAAACCAGGATTCTTCGATTCGTCAGGACGGTCATATGCTGTAAGGCCACATCAACATCATAAATCATTTCATTATCCCTTAACTCAATATTTACTAATAAATCACCGTCAAGATTATTTACCATTCCCTTTGCATTCAACACAAGCCATTCATAATTCAAATTGAACATAAACACAGGATCAGCTAATTCAATTCTGACCCGTTTCATAAGGCGTCCATAGCGATTAAACATCATCATTTCATTATAACATGTGAGAAATGCAATATTCCCGAAATTGTCAGTGGAAATATCAATAATACACGTTCCATCTATACCATATTGATTTAAATCGATATACGGCCAATTCGATTCATCGAGTGACCAGACTTCACTGTATGTTTTGGAAAAGATGTAGGGATTACCAAATGGATTTTCAATGAGTATATCGGAATAAAATGGATCGGCTATCGTTTTATCTAATAATACCATTCCAATATAATTCAAAGAATAGTCGAACTGCTGAATTGAATTTTCAGTCCGGTCACTAATCCATACTTTCAGATTTTGTACAATCATATCCGACGGTTCTGAAAATGATTCCACTTCCTGTCCGAAACCACCGCTACGGTTTATAATCTTATTTTCGTCTATTAACACAATTTCTTGCGATTCGGAATCCAAAATGACAAACTTATTTGCACCAACATAAGAAATATGTATAGGTGCCATATTATAATCCAGATCATAATATGGTATTTCGTTTATAAGTGAAAAAGGTACCTGGGCATGGGATAACACCCAAAGCCCGACGAAAGCGAACAAGCGTTTAGGGACTGTTACACAATAACCTATACATTTTGACTTGCTCTTTTGCATATTTTCTGTGTTATAAAAGTATTAAATAAACCGTGGCTATTTGCAACTTTTATACCTTGAAAATAAGCAAATTAACTTCGTCAATTTTGTAAAGGTTATTATTTCACAATCCCTTAACCAAAAAAATTATAATTTTATTTCTGGTTTTGAAACCGGGCGCAACAAGCCGACCGTACCGATAATAATCATTAAAATAGAAATGAGTTGAGCACCGGTCAAATTAAACATGTAATGATCATTGGTACGGATGAATTCAATGGAAAACCGTTCGACTCCCGCTAAAATAAGATATGTGAAGAACAAGCTGCCGAATACCTTTATTTTGGTTCTTCGATTCCATAAAAAAGCAAAAATAGCCAAACCCGCAGTCACCTCGTACAATTGAGTCGGGTGTACGGTAAGCAGTCCCGGTTCAAAGCCTGTCAGGTCAACCCAAGGATAATATAATTCAAAGACACGATAAATGGACGGCGGCAGGCCATTTTCAAAAGAAACACCCCAGGGTAAATGCGTTGGAATTCCATAGTCATCGCCCACAAGAAAACAGCCAACTCTGCCGATGGCATACCCCAGAATCAGCAGTGGAGCCACTATATCGGCAAATTTGATCCATGGCAAATTATGCTTACGTAATACGATTGTTACACCCAGAGTGCCCCCCATTAGTCCGCCGAGGAACACCAAGCCGGAACCGCTGAATATCATCCCAAAAGGATCGTCAATGACTCGACCAATATTTTCAATTAAATAGTATACTTTCGAACCCAGAATCCCACCCAGTGCAGCGGCAAATACAATATCAGAAGCAATTTTCACATCATATCCAAGACGCTTCATATCTTTCTGCAGTAGATAGTAACAGGTATAAAAAGCGATCACCAACATGAATCCAAAGGAGTAAATCTTAATGGGACCGATTTCAAACAGAACAGGTATCATGATACTTTTTCTCCACATTTTGAGCAGAATTTGTCATCCATTTCCAGTTTATTACCGCAGGAACCACAGAAATTCTGTTGTCCTTCAAGTTCAGCTCTATTTCTTTTTTTATTTCTTGAATAATACATAATTCCAAAGATGAGAGTTAAAACACCGAGAATGGCCAGTGGTTCCCACAAGAGTAATGTATGTCTTTTGGGACTCTTTTCCTCCGTACTTCGGGGATTAGATTGTGGTGCTTTGCCCCCGCTCAATTGCTCACGCAAAGTTTCCATCGTCGTTTTTCCGGTCAAATTTGAGTACTCTATTGAAGTGGTCTCCACCTTATTTTTGTCGATGTCACCCAAATGAACCGAAATTAATTTGATCCCATGTTGATCATTTGATTCTGAAGAAACTTCTCTGGAAATTGAAAAATCTTTAGCCATTACGGGCTCTTGAATCGACAGATGCACATTCTTCATATCCATATTTGAACCAATGGAATACGTAAATGATTTTTCAGACCTATCATCAAAAGGTGTAAAAAATATGAACAACCTGAATTGCGGTTCCGTTAACTCAAACTCAATCGTATTGGTTTCTTTCACATTACCCACATCCAATGGTGTGATTTTACTTTCCTGACTTGGAATTCCCTGGATGAGAAAAACAGAGTCTGTACTTGCGGGAACAGTGAAAGATATTTCCACTGCATCCTGATCTAATTCCACAATGGTTTCAATTTCTACCATCACACCGTGATAATAGTATTCAGAGTAAATGCTGACATTGACAGGATCCATAAATTGCTCTGCCTGTAGAAAAGAAAGCACTGTAGTTAATAAAAGCCATTTTTTGTTCATGATTTTTCTCCTTTGAAAAACATCTTTATACTTTTCCGTTAGTTGTAATAATGGTTAAAACAATTAAATCATAGAAAGCATGACTATAAGCTGCCACGCCAAATCCACGAAATGCATAAATAATTCCCAGGATAATCCCCGCAACAAAGCGGATGGAAAATAGATCGAATGAAAAAGAATCGCCAAAGTCACCAATAAAGTGAAACAGTGAAAAAATGACTGCAGCAACAATCACTCCTCCAAAATATCGAGTACTTTTTTTCCATTGAAAAATAAACCCCAACAATGCCGCAATCCCCGTGATGAGGACAACCCTGAAAACAAATTCTTCATAAATCCCTGCCCCTAAAGATAACACAACCTGTTGAAATAATCGTTTGGATATGGGCGACATAAAAAACGTTTGAAAAAAACCTAACAAGACAAACAATAATGCACTATATAGTATACTTTCAAAAAACATTATCAGTAAGTATTCACCTTTGATCACCATTGTTTTAAGGGATTTTTTCTGGCGCAAAAAGGCAATAGAAAAACCTACCATAAACGAAGCACTGAAACCATACATACCGTAAATACCAAATAACCCCATCACTTGTTTCATCAAAACATCAGCTCCGTTTCTCAACACCATGATATCTTCAGCTGATAATAAGACTGTTCCAACTTCATATAACACAAACAACGGCATAACAAATATAAAACTATACAGCGGAGAGTGTGTTTCTGACCAATATGATGATGCGTCTTCAGGCATGATCAGGTGAGGAGTGAGTGGTAGCCGGTGAGTAATGGATATTGTGCAAAGGCAATAGGACTTGACTTAACAGCGACGGTAGAAGATGATGAGTTAAGAACGATGCCAATTTATAGATACGTGAGTAAATGGTTAATTGATTGATTAATTGACTGTCGGCTTGTGCGCCGGGGCGTGCAGACAGGGATGTATGAATGATTGTCGGCCTACGCTGCGCCTTCGGCGGATGGGCATACCTTACAGCGGCAGGAATGGAAAAATGAATGTATGCGTACATGATTGTTTTTATTGGCACTATTTTACTTTAATACTTGAACACCATAATACTTGAACACTTCGTTAATCCGAATCGATTTGCAGTACGGCCAGCAGCGCTTCCTGGGGAATCTCGACCTTACCCACCTTTTTCATGCGCTTCTTCCCTTCCTTCTGCTTTTCCCATAATTTTCGTTTACGCGTAATATCACCGCCGTAACATTTAGCGGTCACATTTTTCCGTAATGCCTTGACAGTTGCTCGTGAAATTATTTTTGTGCCCAATGATGCCTGGATCGGAACTTCAAACATCTGCCGGGGAATCAGTTCTTTCAACTTTGAGCATAATGCCTGTCCCCTTTGAAATGCATCGCCGGCATGGATAATGATTGACAATGCATCCACCGGTTCGCCGTTGAGAAGAATATCCAGTTTTTTTAGGTCTCCAACTCTATAATCGGTGAATGTATAATCCAGGGAAGCATAACCCCGCGAAACTGATTTCAGCTTATCATAAAAATCATAAATAATTTCCGCCAATGGAAGATCGTAATGCAACTGGGCTTTATCTTTTGTTAAATAGTCAGTGTTTCTATAAATACCCCGTTTTCTCTGGCACAGCTTCATAAGGTTGCCAATGTATTCTTTGGGTGTAATAATCTCTGCAGATACAAAGGGTTCTTTTATGTCCTGAATCCTTCCGGTATCAGGCATATCCGCCGGAGTATGCACTTCCAGTTCCGTACCGTCCCTCAGTATTAACTGGTAACTGACATTGGGAGATGTTGTAACCAATCCCAGATCAAACTCCCTTTCCAATCTTTCCTGGACGATTTCCATGTGTAACAAGCCCAAAAATCCACAGCGAAACCCAAACCCAAGCGCCTCGCTTGTTTCCGGCTCAAAAAGCAACGATGCATCATTTAATCGCAATTTATTGAGTGCAGTACGAAGTTGTTCATAATCATCACTGTCTGACGGGTATAAACCGGAAAAGACCATGGGCTGCATTTGTTTGTAACCGGGAAGCGGTTCTGAAGCCAGACTGTCTTTCGTGGTCAAGGTGTCCCCGGGACGAACATCGTCCACATCACGGATACTGGCCAATACATAGCCTACATCACCGGAGCGTAATTCTTCTGCTTTGACCTGTTTTAATACAAAATGGCCCACTTCTGTAATATCATAAACATTATCATGGGCAAAAAACTTGGCCTTTGATCCTGGTTTGAGTACTCCATCTATGACCCTTACGTATGGTATGGCTCCTTTGTAATTATCATACATGGAATCAAAAATCATGGCTCGAAGCGGAGCGTTATCGTTGTTCTTTGGCGACGGAATACGATCAACAATGGCATTGAAGATTTCCTGAATTCCGGCGCCGCTCTTGGCACTGGTTAACACCACTTCGTCCGGATCACAGCCGATGAGTTCCACCAGTTGATCCGTCACTTCATCCACCCGGGCGCTGGGGAGATCAATTTTGTTGATGACCGGAATAACGATAAGGTCACTATCAATGGCTAAATATGTGTTGCTCACTGTCTGGGCTTCGACACCCTGTGCAGCATCCACTAGCAACAGCGCTCCTTCACAGGCGGCCAGAGAACGGCTCACTTCGTATGAAAAATCCACGTGCCCCGGAGTATCGATCAGATTTAAAATATATTCCTGTCCATCGGTGTGGGCATAATGCATTTGTATGGGATGACTTTTGATGGTAATCCCGCGCTCCCGTTCCAGATCCATGCTGTCGAGAACCTGATTCTTCATCTGTTTTTTGGATAGGGTGTGGGTCTCCTCAAGCAAGCGGTCGGCCAGTGTGGATTTGCCATGATCAATGTGGGCAATGATACAAAAATTGCGTATATGGTCTGTGGACATGGAGCGGAAATTACGGAAAATTGGATTAGGATTAGGATAAAGATTAGGAGTTTGGATTTGTATTATGAGGTATTATTTTTTCTTAATCCTTATCCAAATTTCATTGTTATTGTGCATATTTCCTTTGAGCTTTTAAGAGATATAGATTGGCTTTTTGATTTTTCCCATCCTGGGCCATGGACACAATGCGCATGGCTTCCATGACAGGGATATTGGTGTTATCCGAATTGGAATAAAACGCATCCATCGCTTTAGCGATAATGTCAATATTTCCTCCAACATCTTTTGAAATATGCTCATCCACAATTTCGTAATACCGATCGATGTAATAGGGTTGAACCCAATTGTCATTGCCAATGTACTGTGCTTTCACCTGTTGTTGGTGGTGGGTTTTCATTGCAGAAACAGCAGAATAAGCACCATTGATAAAAGACACCTTCTCAATTTCGACCAGACCGTTCCAAAAATCCGCAGGAGTCCGATTTTGAGGAAATAGTAAATTGATCAAAATTAATAGATAGATTATTTTTTTCATAATTTTCATAACTCGTTTAACGTTTACTTCCTAAACCAATTGCAATGGAAGTTTGAAAATAATTGTGTTCATAATTGGAAAAGTCTCTACCCTTTCCTTCAAATCTGACCGCTTTTACATATCTCATCATTATTTCTGTGAATAAATAAATATTCTGACTAATGGAAAACCCAATACGGGCATTTCCGTTTAGTCCTAATCCTGTTGAATTAAAGATATCTTTGAAAGTTCGGTTGTTATAGGTGTCATACTTAAAAATATGGTTTGTACCGGTTATCGTTAATCCAATTCCATATCCAGTCATTTTATCAACACTGGTGAAATATCTTATATCAATGGGATATGTTTCTTCTGAAACGTAACCAACATTGATATCTTCACTATTAATTAAATTCTTTTGATAATAATCAATCTTTGTAGTGAATTGTCCTGCTGAAAGCTGAATATATTTATCACCAAATAGCGGATATTCTATAGCAAGGGAAAATCCATCGTAAAATTCAAATTCATCATCGCCAGTAACGGGTTTTAAGTTTTCTGAATGAGATAAAAAATACCCTTTATTCATAGATAAGTTAAAATTCACACGCCCGTGAATATTGCTCATAAAAACAAGGAGCGAAAGAAATTGTAAATAAAATTTCAAATTATTCATAATCGTAATATTCTAAAGATAAACTGAATTGTATACTGTTTATGTTACTCGGTTGAACTCCGACGGAGTTCAGATTAATTATTTTTTCCTTCTTTATAGACATTCAACCCCTCTGTTAAAATAAATTTCAATTATTTTTTTCATTACTATATCGTTTGACGACTCCGTAGGAGTCAAATGTCTATAAAAACCATGCAACGAACTACTCCAACGCCGTAGGTGTTGAATCTCTTTGGCGGTTTTTATAATGTCTAATTCAGTTAGTTTATAGAACATAGCCTTCATGATTAAAGATAAATATCCGTCTTCCGGTTATAATTGCTTCACCATTAACATAAACGTAAATGAAATAAACACCCTCAACAACAGGATTTCCTTCATTATCAGTCATATCCCATTCTTTTCCATAAGTACCGGTTGGTAAATATCCCAAATCAAATGACTTTACAATTGTATCATACCTGTTTTCTATTTCCAATAAACCATTTCCCTCTTTTGATATATTGAATTGAATAAATAATCTGCCATAATCATTTACTGGTTCTAATACATTACTTTCACAATTCATGTTTAAAACAGCAATAAAGAACAAAAATATTAAATACCTTTTCATGAATTCTTTCCTCGATAATGATTCACAATAGGCATGCGCCGTCCGGTACCGAACGCTTTTTTCGTCACACGTATCCCCGGAGCTGCTTGTCTGCGCTTATATTCGTTTATCCGAATCTTCTGATATAAACTGTTTACCAATTCTTTATCATATCCTTCTGCCGCCAATTGTGCCGGGGATTTACGCTCCTCTACAATGGAATCCACCAGCGGACTGACCACATCATAATCAAACGGATCCACCTGATCAGGAGCCAGTTCTGCAGACGGTGGTTTGGTAATGCAGTTTTTCGGAATTCGTTCTATACCGGCATGCTGATTCACCCATCTTGATAATCCATACACATCCGTTTTGGAAAGATCGGATATCACTGCCAGCCCGCCGCTCATATCACCGTATAACGTACAGTAACCCAGCGCTAACTCTGTTTTATTGCCCGTAGACAACACCAGCCAATGATGCTTATTAGACAACGCCATGAGCAGATTTCCCCGGACCCTCGCCTGGATATTCTCTTCAGCGACATTCCGTTCTGTTCTTTCAAAATGGGGAAGGAGTGTTTTTTCATATTCATCGACAATGTCCGGAATAGGTATGGAGTGATAATCTATACCGAGATTATCTGCCAGTTGTCTGGCGTCATCCTTACTGTGTCTGCTGGAAAACACAGACGGCATGGATACACCATGTACGTTTTCTTTTCCCAGGGCATCCACGGCGATGCAAGCCACCAATGACGAATCAATCCCACCGCTCAAACCAATCACCGCTTCCTGATGCCCGGTTTTTTTGAAATAATCTTTTACACCCAGCACAAGAGCATGATACATTTCACCTTCCCTGTCCTCTTCAGGCAGGTCTACTGTATTCGCTGTTTCAGAATCCACATAAATAATTTCTTCTGAAAAAATAGTGCCAAAACCAATCACATCGCCATTTCCATTCACAGCCAGGGATTGCCCATCAAAAATGAGTTCATCCTGGGCACCCACGAGATTGCAGTAATAAAAAGGTATTCCCGTTTCCCTGACTTTATTTTGAATCAACCCCAGTCGTTCCTGCAAACGGAGTTCATGATAAGGAGACGCTGAAATATTGACAATAAAATCCGCTCCTGATTTTGTCAATTCTGCCGACACCTTGAAATCATATTCATCATCCCAGAGGTCTTCGCAGGTTTCCAGCCCGAGTTTGATGTTTTGTCCGGCAATCTCCAGTTCACATAAGCCCAGTTCGGTTCCTGCGGTAAAATAGCGATCTTCATCGAATACATCATACGTGGGTAATAAAATCTTGTCATAACGGTAAATTTGTTCTGCATTGACACACACAGCGACGGAGTTATACAAACGGCCATTTTCCTTGTGAATATAGCCCAGGATCAGGTGTACAGTCGTTTGACCGGCAATCTCGCCCAGAACAGCCATATTTTCATCCACAAAGCCGTTTTCATATAAAAGGTCTGCGATAGGATAACCGGTGATAACCATTTCCGGAAACACTACCAGGTCAGCACCGTTTTCAACGGCTTTTCTGTAATGGTCGAGAATAAGGTCTTTATTGGCCTCCAGCGCACCGACGGCGGGATTGACTTGACAGAGAGCGATCTTCATATTTAACACCTCTTTCCCGCTTGTCCGACCGGCAGGAATTCTCCTGTAAGACAAGGATAAAAATGAAGAAGTATTATAACTACTACTATTATACTTGCATGGGTTAGTTTTAATAAATCATTGTCATTGCTATCCGCCGGCTGGCGGAGAAGCAATCTCCTGCTTTCATCATTCCCAAGGAGATCACTTCGTCGCTCTGCTTCTCGTGATGACAGGGATATATTTGTATATTTATATGTGTGTTTCATACGACTAAATATATACCGAAGTACTAACCATCGACATCTTATTACTCCGGCACCAGATAATCGTATGAATCGGACTTGACTTAATCGGCGTAGCCATTGAGTTAAGAACGATCGCAATATTTCCCCTGTCCTTGAGTCAGTTTTTCTCCTTCGTAGAATTACTGAATCAAGTCCTGTGATAATTTTAATTATTTTCTTACGACTAACCATTGCCAGTTTAATAATATGAAATCCTTAACTATTTTATTTGTGTTAATTCGTGTCATGCGTGGACTCAAGATTTAGAATCTCATTTCGAACGTTGAATAAGAACCTGTGGGTTCGATCCATTCTATGTCAACATCATCTACACGGGAATAATGTGAACCTACATGAAGCCATTTTTTCAATTGATTCAATTGTTCTTCTTCGCCTTCTGCTTCTAAATACACCGTTCCATCAGGCATATTCTTCACCCAGCCCACCACATTCAATTTAATAGCCTCTTTCCGAGTGGAATCACGAAACCAAACACCCTGAACTTTTCCAACCACTGTTGCTTTAAATGCTTTCATAATATTTTACTTTGAGAACTTTGCGATTCCTTTTGCGTTCTTCGCGGTTAATATTTTCTTTACCGCAAAGTACCCAGAGATTTACGCAAAGATCGCGAAGTTTTACTTTTCTAAAACAACGAACCATAACAAAATTGTTAATTCATCCTTTACCTTAAGTATTCTCTTTAATGAATTGAATAACTTCATGTGGAGTATTTACATTTATCAAATTTTCCAGATCCCAACTATGGAGTCCTACCACAGGTTTTTCCAACTGCATGGCGTAGGCGATTTCCGATAACGTGCCATATTTCCCACTGATTGCTACTGCTACATCGCAGTTATAAGCCAGTAACGCATTTCGGGTAATTCCCATATTCGTTGCAAGTGGAATGTGTACATATTCATTCATTTCATCCAGGGTACCGCCTTTGAGAATTCCCACAATTGTTCCGCCGCCTTCATGGATACCTTTGGACACCGCTTCCATAACACCGTTCCCTCCACCACAATATACGAGATATCCCTCTTTCGCCAAGAGTTTTCCCAACTCATAGGCATCATTATATATACCATCGCTAATGTCCCGGCCGCCGAAAACGGATATTCGTGTTTTATTGAACATTCAACTCCTATTCGTTTGTCCAAGGAAAATCAACTGTATTCCCTTCTGAATCTGTTTTGATTAATATTAAATCTTCATCTTCAAATAATAATAATATAACAGACAGTAATATCTCTAATTCAGGAACTAATGATGTTGTTATAGGTGCTTCAGTAACTGATATTATTTTCTTAAATACAACTTATGATGTTTCTAAAGAAAGTGTTGATTCTGGGGGAGAGCTTATCAGAAAATGGTATTACCGTGCACACACACAAGACACATCTGGAACAGATGTAGAAAATGCAACAATTGATATTTATAATGGCACATCTGAAAATCCATATGTAACATTAATAACAAATGCAACTGGATGGACAAATATAACTCATATTATTGAGTATGTTAATAATGGGGGTGTAAAAACTATTTATGACACAAGTGTTATTGCTGCAAATTTTAATCAAACCCTCTGGGATGATCATGAGTATAATG